>DATMZL010000358.1:0-9343 GCA_035607075.1 Polyangia bacterium | reverse complement strand
AACGGCGCGGGCCTGCCGATCGCGAAGACCTGGACCATCTACAATCCGCTCAGCACTGCGGCCGACAAGAAGGAGATCTGGACTGCGCAGCTCTCCTACGACGGCCAGGGACGGACAGACACCCTCACGTACCCGAAGGTGCCGGGCGAGAGCGTGCCGCTCAAGATTCGTTACGGCTACGACCCGTCGCTCGGCACGGCTTCGAGCATCAGCGATGTCGCCAATCCGGGCGTGAACATCTGGGCGGCGACCAGCCGCAACGAGCTCGGCGAGATTACGAACGAGTCGATGACGATGCCCGGCTCTGCCGCGACGATCACCCGCGCCACCAACTACTACCTGAGAGACGGCCGCGTGAAGGACTCGACGCTCAAGGGCTCCGCCGCGGACAACCCCCAGGCGAAGCTCATCTACACGTACAAACCGAACGGATTGCCCGAGACGTTCTCGATGTCCGGCGTCGGCGGGACCTGGAACTCGTATTTCGACTACGACAACCTGGGTCGGCTGAACATCTGGACGCCGAACGACGACGTCGTGGTCTGGTACGACTACGACAGCGACGGAAACCTCAATAGCCGATATTGGCAAGCGTTCTCTGGCCCCAGCAGCGGGGAATGGGGCAAGACCTCGTTCTCGGTCAACAACGACTACTGGTGGCGCCAGATCACCACCAGCGGCAGCAACGTCCCTTCCGCGACGGACACGTACTTCCTGGACGCCATGGGTCGGGTGTATGACGGTCCGGCCGTCAACATCTTGAACACCGACGACGACCAGTTCGGCGCTGTGACCGAAAAGGCGACCGGTCGTGTCGACACGCTGTCCTACGACGGTGCCGGCAACCACGTCATGACGGTGTTCGGTACGTCCGGGACGCTCGTCCGGCTGGAGGATCTTTTCGATCTGCGCCGTGACGGCACCGGCATGGAGGGGCGCAGTCACCTCAAGGCCAACGGCAAGTTGATTGGCGATGTGGTGAGCAACGGAACCACGCGAAGCGCGACGTTCTACCTGAGCGACAACGTGGCGAGCGTCGTCGCGGAGGCCACCTCGGGCGGTGTTGTCACCGCGCGCGCGCGGCGCGATCCCTACGGCAACCTGCTGAGCAACCCGAGCCGTCCCGACCTGCCCGGCGACGTCGCCGGGACCGACCCCGACGGCTCGAGCCCGACGGCGTACGGCGGGCACCAGCGCGATGCCGGCTGGGGCACCGTCGAGATGGGCGCACGGCCCTACAGCCCACGGCTCGGCCGGTTCCTTTACCCCGACACGGTCATCCCCAACGCCGTGGATCGTGCCGACTACAATCCTTACGCGTACGTTCACAACGTTCCATCCGCCGGGTACGACCCGAGCGGGCACTGGGGGTTCGTCGACCTGGTGAAAGCGGTCTACACCTCCGTGACCGGCAACGGCGGCGTCGAGATCAACACCGATGGCCTACCGCACGACATCACCAGTCAGGGCGCCGATCCGCGCTTCGTCGATGATCCCACGTATCGCTCGGGCACAGGCAGCAACGGCAGCGGGACCGGTAGCTCGGGTTGTACCGGCTGCGTTGGTTATTACTACCCTCCGTCGTCGAACCGAAATCAGATTACCTACAACCCCAATGTCGTCGCGACGCCAAACAACCCGCAGGTCGTGATCGCAGCGGGCCCGTCGTCGTCGTCGTCGGTCGCCGGTGGGGATCCTTCGGTGCGGTTCGGCGGAAACCAGGCGCAGAACCACCGAACCGACGCAGATTGGTTGATGGATATCGACTTCAACCCGAAGGGTCGGCTCGCACACGAACAACACGTGGTCGACCTGATCGAGGGATATCGTCACGCCGGCCTGACGCCAACGCGCGGCGACGGCCCGCGCAACCCTAACTTTTGGGCGTGGGACCGGGCGCGCGAGGACTATCGGTCCGTCAGGCTGCACTTCCACGACGACGAATCCGAGATTGCGCTGAGAGATGCGGAGCACTTCTTGCTCCGGTATTTCTTGGCGTCGGAGGGCGGCATCGGGCAATCCATCCCGGACGCCATCGGCTCAGGGTCTCTTTCGCTGAGCTCCGGGTTCGTCCGTGGCATCCACGACCCGATTTACAATTGGCTACGCCCGAACGTTTTCGAGGAAGTCTTCAACAATACGATCATGGGCGTTTACACATTCTCGCCAACGACGCAGTCGATGATGGACTGGGAGCAGCGAGGAATGGACTACGGGTACAACCAGGGTGGCGGATTGAAGAGAGAACCCGATGTCTATGACGAGCCATTCTGGCAGGGTTATGTGTTCTAGCTGCGGCCTAAATTGATACGCCCACCGACGGCGCGAACCTTTACGCCGAGGCGCGCGGTAGTAAAGTACGCGCGCCTTGCCCGCCAAATTCCGTTTCTTCGTCACCTGCGCACGCGGCACCGAGGGCGCGCTGCGCCGGGAGATCGCGGCGATGCGCATCGCCGGCGCGAAGGGTGATCAGGGCGGCGTCTGGTTCGAGGGGCCGCTGGAGATGGGGATGCGCGTCTGTCTGCGCGCGCGCGTGGCGGTGCGCGTGCTCATGCAGCTCGCGACGTTCGACGCGCCCGACGCCGCGGCGCTGTACGACGGCGCGCGCGCCGTCGCGTGGCGCGACTGGCTGACGGACAGGAGCACGCTCTCCGTCCACGGCAGCGTGCGCGACACGCCGACGATGACGCACTCCGGGTTCGCGGCGCTCAAGGTCAAGGACGCCGTCGTCGACACGCTTCGCGACGCGTACGGCGCGCGGCCCGACGTCGACACGAAGTCGCCCGACGTCGGCATCGTCGTGCACATCGCCGCGGGCAAGGCGGGGGTGTTCCTCGATCTCGCGGGCGAGGCGCTGCACCGGCGCGGTTACCGCGTCGCGATGGTGGAGGCGCCGCTGAAGGAGACGCTGGCGGCGGCGGTGCTGGCGCTGGGCGGCGCGCGCGCCGACCTGCCGTTCGTCGATCCGATGGCGGGCTCCGGCACGCTGGCCATCGAGCACGCGCTCGCGGCGCGCGGCATCGCGCCCGGACTGCGCCGCCGCTTCGGCTTCGAGCGCTGGCCCACGCTGCCGCCCGAGGCGCTCGCCGATTTTGCGCGGATGCGCGCCGACGCCGAGGAGGCCGCGATCGCCGCGCAGCGCACGCCGCTGCCGCCGATCGTCTGCGCCGACGTCGACGCCGGTGCGGTCGCGGCCGCGCGCCAGAACGCCGCGGCCGCCGGCGTCGACGACGTGCTGACGTTCGAACGCGCCGACGTCACGGCGCTGCAGCGCCGCTGGCCCGCCGGCACCGTCGTCACGAACCCGCCCTACGGCGAGCGCCTGAAGCCCGAGTCGCTGAGCGCGCTCTATCGCGGGATGGCGCGCGCGTTCGCGCGCCTCGGCGGCTGGCGCGTCGTCGTCCTCTCGGGCAGCCCGCTGTGGACGCGCGAGAATCGCCAGAAGCCGGTCATCTCGCACAAGCTCTTCAACGGCCCGCTCGAGGTCCGCCTGCTCTGCTACGACGTGCGCTGACGCGCGCGTGATAAAAGGAGCCGGTGTCGCGCCCGGTCCTGAACCGTTTCGGCCTGTCGCTGCTCTCGGCGGTGATGTTGTTCCTCGCGGTGCCGACGTTCGGCGTCTGGCCGTTGATGTGGGTCGCGCTGGTGCCGCAGATGTGGGTCGCGCTGGACGCGTCGACGCACAAGCGCGCATTCCTTTACGGCTGGCTCACGGGCACGGTCGCGAACGCGGTCGCGTTTTACTGGATGGACGGCCTCTTGGAGCGCTTCGGGCACATGCCGTCGATCGAGGCGCTGCCGATCATGTTGCTGCTTGTCGGCTACCAGGGTCTCGCGTTCGCGCTGTTCTCGTGGGCGGTGCGCCGGTTTCACCAGCGGACGAAGCTGCCGCTGGTCGTCGTGGCGCCGCTGTTGATGGTCGCGATCGAGATCGGGCTGCCCCAGATCTTTCCGTACTACCTCGCGATCTCGCAGGCGTTCGTCCCGATCATCATCCAGATCGCCGACCTCACCGGCCCGCTCGGCGTGACAGCGCTGATGCTGGCCATGAACGGCGCGCTGCTCGACGCGTGGCGCATGCGCGAGCGCGGATACCGCATCGCGGGTCGGGGTGTCGCGATCGTCGCCGCGCTGATCGTCGCCGACCTGGCATACGGCGGGTTTCGCATGCACCAGGCCGACGCCCGCCGGGCCGCTGCGCCCAAGGTCCGCACCGGCGTCGTGCAGGCGAACATCGGCATCCTCGAGAAGTGGGACCCCAATGAATTCGCGCGCCTGCTCGCGATTCACCAGGACAGATCGGCCGACCTCGCGCGCGCCGGCGCCGAGCTGATCGTCTGGCCCGAATCCTCGTACCCATACGCGCTGCGCCGGGCGCCCGGGCCGTTCCAGCACGACTTTCCCGTCGACGACGCGCGCCGCGTGCGGCGCGGCTTCGAGACGCCGATCCTGTTCGGCGCCGTGACGCGCGGCACGAAAGACAAGTATCCCTACAACACGGCGTTGATGATGAACGCCTCCGGCGACGTCACGGGCACCTACGACAAGGTGTTCCTGATGCTGTTCGGCGAGTACATCCCGTTTTACGACGCGATTCCGTGGTTCACGAAGCTCTTCCCGGAAGCGTCGAATTTCAATCGGGGAAGCGAACCGGCGTCGTTTCCGCTGCAACTGCGCGGCCAGGACTACCGGCTCGGACCACTCATCTGCTACGAAGACATCCTTCCCGGGTTCGCGCGGCGGGTGGCGCGCCTGGATCCGAACGCGTTCATCAACATCACGAACGACGCGTGGTTCGGCCGCACCGCCGAGCCGTACCAGCACCTGGCCCTCGCCGTTTTTCGCTCGGTCGAGCATCGCATCGAGATGATCCGGGCCGTGAATACGGGGATTTCCGCGCATATCGACGCCGCGGGCCGGGTCACCGAGCAGACGGAATCGGTCGACCCGGCCGAGCTGCCCCCGCCGACGCCGAAGACGTTGCTCGTCGATCTTGCGCTGTTGCCGGGCGGCGGACTGTACAGGCACGTCGGCGATCTGTTCGGATTCGCATGCTTGGGCGCGCTGGTCGTGTTCCTCGTGCGATCGCGCCCGCGCCGCCGGCGCACCTGATCCGGGAAGAAAGTGGAACCGCGAGCAATTTGATGAAGCGCGAGTATTCCCACCTCCAACCTTGTGGGTCTAAACGCGGGGCGCCCTGATGGAGAAGAAACGAAAGGCCGCCGGTCAGGTCGGCTCCAAGGCGGTCATCATCGTGACGCTGGCCGTGGTCGTGGCGGCCTTCCTGAGCGGCAGCAGCTATGCGGAATGGCGGGCGAGCCGGACGCACGCGCTGACGGCCGAGATTGCGGCCAACGAATCACCGAGCATCCTCTACCTGGCCGCCGCGCGCGCCGAGCTTCGCGACCTGCAGCGCCTCCTGAACACGCACGTGCTGCTCGCGTCGACGGGGCGGCCCGCGCCGACCCAGCCGCTGAAGGACGTGCGCGATCGCCTGCGCGAGAACCTGCAGCATTACTTCGCGTTGCCGGCGCTGCCCGACGAGAAAGAGCTGTGGCAGCGCATCGACAAGGAGCTGACCGACGTCGACGTGCTGGCGGGTCAGATCATGGAGGCGACCGCCAGCGGTCACTATGCGGAGGCGCAGAAGCTGCTGGTGGACGAGCTGCCCGACGCGATCGACGACGAGTCGGACGCGATCATGGCCGACATTCAGCTGAACGCGGCGCGGGTCGCGCAGGTCGCGGACATGATCGACGGCGAGCGCCGCAGCCGCATGCTCTGGGTGTTCGGTTTCGACGGCATCAGCGTGGCGCTGGCGATCGCGCTGGCCCTGCTGGCGCTGAAGACGATGGCGCGCAACGAGACGATCGTGCGCCGGCGATCGGAAGAGCTGGAAGGCTTCGCGGGGCGGGTGGCCCACGATCTGCTGAACCCGATCTCGGCGGCCGAGATGTCGCTGGCGGCGACCGAGCGTGGTGCGGCCGGCAACGAGCGGATGGCGGCGCTGGCGGCGCGCGGCAAGCGCAGCCTCAACCGCGCGCGCGCGCTCGTCGATGACCTGTTCGCATTCGCCCAGGCCGGCGCGCGCCCTCAGGCGGGCATGACCTCGGCCGTCGCCGAGGTCGTCGACGGCGTCGTCGAGGAGCTGCGCGCGCCTGCGCTGGAGCGCAGCATCACGATCAACGTGACACCGTCGGTCGCGCCGTTGGCTGTGCGCTGCGCGAGCGGCGTCCTCGCGAGCCTGCTTTCGAACCTGCTGCGCAACGCGATCAAGCACATGGGGAACAGCACGAGCCGGCGCGTCGATCTGCGGGTCGAGCCACGGTACGATCGCGTGCGGTTCGAGGTGGAGGACACCGGGCCGGGTCTGCCCCCCGACCTGCTGTCGCATGCCTTCGATCCGTACGTCCGCGGCGCCGGCACTTCCGAGCCGGGTCTCGGCCTCGGTCTGGCGACGGTGCGCCGGCTTGTCGAGGGCCACAACGGCCGCTACGGCGTGGCTTCGAAAGTGGGCGAGGGCGCTCTGTTCTGGTTCGAGCTTCCGGCCGCCGACCCTCCGCCGCGGCCGACGCCCGATGTCGTCGAGGTCGAACCGCTCGAGCGGCGCCAGCCTGTTAACTGACGGGCGCGCTGTCGCGGCTACTGGCGCAAGAAGAACGGGTACGTGAACTTCTGCTGTTCCAGCTTGAACGCTGGAAAGTGCGCGTCCTTCGCGACCTCGCGCACGCACAGGCCGGTGGGCGTTCCCCGCCACGCGGGTGCGACAGTCACCGCCTGGACGGTGCCGTTGCCGGCGACGACGAAGGCCAGCTCCAGCATCCCCGCCACCTTGAACTGCTGGTAGCACGCGAACACCTGCGGGCGGATCTTCGCCATCGCGTCGGCGATCGAATTCTTCGACAGCTGCGGCGGCAGATCGTCCTCGATGGGCGGCGCGACCACCTCGCTGGGATCGCCCGGCCTCACCTTGCAGCTCGGGTCCTCGTGGCCGGGTTGCGGGTGCTCGGCCATGCCCGTCGACGGCGGCTTCGATACCAGCACGTCGCCCGTGCAGCGGTTGTAGACCCGCGCGCCGACGAGCTTCAGCGCCACGCCGCGGTTCGCGCCGTACGTCCAGACGTCGCCGACGATCTGGGGCTGGAACAGGAACTCCGCGCGCAGGAACGGACGCTCCGCGTCCAGCCAGCGTTTCGCGTCGAGCATGCTGTCGAAGCCGAACGTGTTGCGCGAGAGCGCGACAGCTTTCGCCAGCGAAGGGGCGTCCTTCTCGGGGACCTTCAGCGTGATGAGGCGGGGCTCCTTGGCCTTGCCGATCGTGATCGGCTTCGTGCAGGCGACGCAGCCCGCGAGCGCGACGTGATAGCCCTTCACCGAGGCGTCGTAGTCGGAGACGGCGACCACGCCCGGCTCGTCGGTCGTGAACGCGAAGGTTCGCTGGGGAAGCGTGCGGCGCAGGTACGCGGTCGCGGCCTGGCAGCGCGCGCGGTCGATGTCGCGGTGCTCGCCGTCGCAGCCTTCGACGAACGCCGACAGCAGCGTGGCGATGTCCCGCGTCTTGACCGCGTGGTGCCCGAGCGTCTCGAAGCTGGCGCCGGGCGCGTCGGCGCTGAGGGCCGGGGCCGGTGGGGACGGGGGGACGGAAGCGGGAGCTCCTGTCTGCGGCACTGCGGGTCCGAACAGCGCGATCGCGATCGCGAGGGCGGCGGGGGTGGCCATCGTTCCCGCGTACTATAGAGGACGCGCGGCCCCGGGCGCCAGACCATGTCCGGGGCCGACGACTGCCTGGATGAACTTCTTGTAGTCGAATTCGCCGTTGGTGACGTCGGCCGTGTGGCAGCCGCGGCAGGTCGCCTCCGGGACGGCGCGGGCGAGGGTCCCGCGCTTGTCGAGGGCGGCGCCATGCTTGCTGCCTGGGCCGTGGCAGCTTTCGCAGCCGACGTTTTCAAGGGGGGACCGCCCGGCGCCGTGCGCGTCGCATTTCTCCCCAGCACCGCAGGGCGCCTCTGCGTCCCCCCTGGCCCCCGCGCCTCGACGCGGCGAAGCCGCGTCTCCGCGCCGCTCCGCAATCTTGTATCCGCTCGGTTGGAGGTAGCCGGTGACGTGGCAGCCGACGCACGACGGGTCCTTGTCGCGGCCGACGCGCGCTAGCGCAGACAGCGCGCGCGCGTGCTTGGTCTGCTTCCAGAACGCGAGCGCCGGCGCGTGGCAGCCGCCGCACGCGGCCGTTCCCGTGTAGTTGCCGGCGGCGGGGCGGGGCGCGGCGTCCGCGCCCGTGGCGGGCTTGGGACCGGGCGGGTCGGTGCCCAGTCCGACCGGCTTGCCTGCGGCCGCGCGCTTCTCGCTGTCCTTATTGTAGGCGTCGACAAGGATCGCCACGCCCGGCTGGTCGGGCGTCGCCGCGTCGAGAGGAACGATGCGGTTCTCGAACCAGCTTCCGTTGATCGCGGCGGGCATCGTCTGAAGCAGCGCCGTCTCGCGGGCGATCGCCGCCTCGATCTCCTTGCGTCGTTGCTCGTAGTAGTCGCGCATCGTGGCGGGATCCGTTTCGCCCAGGCGCTTGTCGTAGTCGGTGAGCTGCTTCCGGTGGTCGGCCAGGATGGTTTCGATCTGCACGCGCTCGCCGCGATCGACGAACGCCAGGCTGTCGTCGACGACGTGAAGGTCCAGGCGGCCGACGTTCTTGCCCTTCATCATCGCCTCGAGCATGCGCGCGCTGCCGGCCTTCTCCGGCATCTCGAGGTTCATCCCGCTGTGCCCGAGCACGGCCCAGTCGATCCCGGGCACGGCGACGAGCAGCTTGCGGTTCGCGTTGCCGTCCCCGACGTGCACCAGCGCCACGACGATCCGGGCGCCGCGCTCGCGCAGGCCGGCGACCTCGTCGCGCGCGGCCGCCACCGGATCGCGCGCGTCGATGCCCGCGGCCTTGAACGCGGCGGCGTCGTCAGGCGTGGGCGGCGCGGTCACGCCGAATACGCCGATCTTCGTGCCCGCGGCGTCGACGATCTTGTCGGCGGTGAACAGCCGCTTACCGTCGCCGCCGTAGAGGTTCGACGCCAGCAGCGGCACGCCCGCTTGCTTCGCGAGCCGGCGGAGCAGCGGCAACCCCAGCGCGAGATCGCGCTCGCCCGGCAGCAGCGCGGTCGTTCCAATTCGTCCGTACGCGCCCGCGAGCAGCCGCCCGCGCCGTTCGACCTCGCCGGCGTCGGGCCGCCAGCCGGCGGCGAAATTCCCACGCTGGGGCAGGAACAGGTCGTTCGTGTTGAGCACCAGCACAGTGTCTGTTTTGGTGTGCGTGCGATCGATCATTGTTGTTTGGTGTGCGATCCCCCCAAACAGATGG
>DATMZL010000360.1:0-3741 GCA_035607075.1 Polyangia bacterium | reverse complement strand
CGGTCAAGCAGATGATCTCCGACGGCAAGCCCATCCGCGCGGTCGCGTGCGCGTCGACCGGTGACACCTCGGCCGCGCTGGCCGCATACGCCGCCGCGGCTGGCATCCGCGCGATGGTGATCCTGCCGCGCGGGAAGATCTCGACCGCCCAGCTGGTGCAGCCGCTGGCCAACGGCGCCGACGTGCTGGCCGTCGACGGTGACTTCGACGCGTGCATGGAGATCGTCAAGCGACTCGCCGAAGAGGAAGGCGTCTACCTCGCCAACAGCATGAACAGCCTGCGCGTCGAGGGGCAGA
This sequence comes from Polyangia bacterium, assembly GCA_035607075.1. Taxonomy (GTDB): domain Bacteria; phylum Myxococcota_A; class Polyangia; order Fen-1088; family Fen-1088; genus JADGRB01. The sequence continues at coordinate 3,444 of DATMZL010000360.1, read as the reverse complement.
AGACCGTCTCGATCGAGATGGTCCAGCAGTTCGACTGGGGCGTGCCCGACTGGGTCGTGATCCCGGGCGGAAACCTCGGCAACGTCAGCGCGCTGGGCGCCGGCTTCCTGATGCTGCAGGAGCTGGGGCTGATCCAGAAACTGCCGCGCATCTGCGTCGCGCAGGCGGCGGCCGCCAACCCGCTGTACCTCGCATACAAGCAGGGCTGGGACACGTTCGCGCCCCTGACGGCGAAACCGACGCTCGCCTCGGCGATCCAGATCGGCAATCCAGTCAGCGTGAAGAAGGCGATTCGAACGCTGGAGAAGTTCAACGGCGTCGTCGAGCAGGCGACGGAGGCGGAGCTGGCGGACGCCGCGGCCGCCGCCGACCGGACCGGGCTGTTCAACTGCCCGCACACGGGCGTCGCGCTGGCCGCCCTCGAGAAGCTGGTGACGCGCGGCGAGATCAGCAATCACGACCGCGTCGTCGTCGTCAGCACGGCCAACGGCCTCAAGTTCACGGACTTCAAGGTGCGCTACCACGACGGCGAGCTGCCCGACGTGCCGAACCCGAAGCACGCGAACCACCCCGTGCTGCTCCCCAACGACTACACGGTCATCCGCGACACGGTCCGCCGCTCGCTCGATACCTAAATATCGAAGGCGATGCCCGCCAGCAGCTCGGGCAGGAAATGGATCTCGGTGAGGTGGTCGCCGGTCCGCACGCCCATCCGCGCGTAGAGACCGAAGCCGTGCGTGATCGCCAGCTGGCCGGCCAAGCTGACGCGCAGGCCGCCGCTAGACCCTGACACCACGCTGTCATTACAGAAGAAGCCGTGATCGCGCGAGACGAACTCCACGCCCGTCTCCGCTGCGAACAGGCTGCCGCCCGCCCAGCGTTTCCGGTAGGCGATGCCGCCGTCCCATGCCGTCGCGTGGTCTGTCATGTTGCAGCTGTAATCGATGCTCTGGGTCATGAACCCGCCGCGCACCCAGAGCGCGTTCGCAGGCGAGCCGACCACGCGCGCCAGCAGCGCCGCCTCACCAATGATCAGTCCGCTCCAGCCGCGAAGCCCGGCCTCGGCGCGCAATCGGTGCTGCAGCGCTGAAACGGCGAGCTCCCCGTCGAGACCCAGCCCGCCGAGCAACCGGAACTCGGCGCGCGGCACCGGGATCTCGGCGGCGGCGCCGCCGCCATTTTCCTGGGCGTGGGCCGACGCTGACAGCGTCGCAGCGACGAGGCCGGTAAAAATTGCCGGCGCTCGAAGCGAAATCCGACGGAGAGCGGTCATGGCGGCCCGGGGGAAAGCAAGGCCGAGGCCAGGCCGGTCGGGGTGACCAACTGCCGTTGGGAATCCCCATCGAAAGGCTTTACATCCGGCGCACCGAACCGGTAGCGTATGCCCACACCTACACTGTGCTACAGTGAGCCGTTTGGCTGGAATTCGGAAGTCTTACCCAATGAAATTCGAAGCTCCCTCCGCTCAAGGCCTCTATGACCCACGTCACGAGCACGACGCCTGCGGCGTCGGATTCGTAGTCGATCTGAAGGGGCGCAAGTCCCCCGCGATCGTCAAGAACGCTCTCGAGGTCCTGCTGAATCTTGAACACCGCGGCGCCTGCGGCTGCGAGAAGAACACCGGCGACGGCGCCGGCATCCTGATGCAGATCCCGCATCGGTTCCTGTCCGCTGCCTGCGCGGGCCGCATCAACCTGCCTGCCGCCGGCCAATACGGCGTCGGCGTCGTGTTCCTGCCGCACGATCCGGGCAGCCGTGCCGCGTGCGAGCACCTGTTCGAGAAGGTGGTGCGCGACGAGGGGCAAACGTTCCTCGGCTGGCGCGAGGTGCCGACTGACAACAGCATGATCGGCCCGACGGCCAAGCGATCGCAGCCCGTCATCAAGCAATTGTTCATCGGGCGGAACGCCAACGATCCACATTGCAAGGACGACGACGCGTTCGAGCGGAAGCTGTACGTGATCCGCCGGCGCGCCCGCCACGCGGTCCGCCGTCTGGAAGTCCCCGAGAAGGCCGCCTTCTACATCCCCAGCCTGTCGGCGCGGACCATCGTTTACAAGGGGATGCTGAACTGCGATCAGCTGCCGCAGTTCTATCCGGACCTGCGCGACGACCGCGTCGAGTCGGCGCTGGCGCTGGTGCACTCGCGCTTCTCGACGAACACGTTTCCGAGCTGGTCGCGCGCGCATCCTTACCGGCTGATCGCGCACAACGGCGAGATCAACACGCTGCGCGGCAACGTGAACTGGATGCACGCGCGCGAGAGCATGTTCAAGTCGCGCCTGTTCGGCGAAGACCTTCAGAAGTGCATCCCGGTCGTCGACACCGACGGCAGTGACTCGGGCATGTTCGACAACGTCGTCGAGCTGCTGATGCTCGCGGGGCGGTCGCTGCCGCACGCGATGATGATGATGATCCCCGAGCCGTGGTCGAACCACGAGTCCATGCCGCAGGAGCGCAAGGACTTCTACGCGTTCCACGGCTGCCTGATGGAGCCGTGGGACGGCCCGGCGGCGGTGGCGTTCACCGACGGCATCCGCATCGGCGCCACGCTGGATCGCAACGGCCTGCGCCCGTCGCGCTACTACGTGACCAAGGACGACCTCGTCGTCATGGCGTCCGAGGTCGGCGTGCTGGACATTCCGCCTGAGCGGATCCTCGAGAAGGGCCGCCTGCAGCCCGGCAAGATGTTCCTTGTCGACACGTCGCAGGGAAGGATCATCGGCGACGAGGAGATCAAGCGCGAGATGGCGGCAGCCGCGCCGTATGGGCAGTGGCTGAAAGAGAACATGGTCGACATCGGCGCATTGCCCAAGCCGGCGTCGGTGATCCCGCCCGATCACGAGACCGTGCTGCGCCGCCAGGAGACGTTCGGCTACACGACCGAGGACCTCAAGGTGTTGATGGCGCCGATGGCCGCGGACGGCGTCGAGGCGAACGGGTCGATGGGGACCGACACGCCGCTCGCCGTGCTGTCGGACCGGCCGCAGCTTCTCTACAACTATTTCAAGCAGCTGTTCGCGCAGGTGACCAACCCGCCTGTCGACGCGATCCGCGAAGAGATCATCATGGCGGTCGACACGTCGATCGGGCCCGAGGGGAACCTGCTCGAGCCGACACCGCAGTCGGCGCGTCAGATCAGCCTGCCCTCGCCGGTGCTGCGCAACGAGGATCTGGAGAAGCTCCGCAACCTGAACGGCCACAACGGCTCGCACGGGTTCAAGAGCGTCACGCTGCCGACCCTCTTCGACGTCGCGGAAGGCGGCGAGGGGCTCGCGCGCGGGATCGAGGAGTTGCGCGCGGCGGCCAGCAAGGCAATTACCGACAGCTGCAACATCATCATCCTGTCCGACCGCGGCCACGACGGCGCGCGCGCCCCGATCCCGGCGCTGCTGGCGATCGCGGCGGTGCAACACCACCTGCTGCGCGAAGGGACGCGGACGC
>DATMZL010001278.1:0-2108 GCA_035607075.1 Polyangia bacterium | reverse complement strand
CACGTCCGGCTCACCTTCTTCCCGTCGGTCCCGGACCACCTGCACCCGGACCTGCTGCGGCGGACAGGCGACTACTACGCGCAGCTAGGCATCACGACCGCGCAGGACAGCGCCACCGACGTGGGCGGAATGACGATGCTGCGCGCGGCGGCCGAGGACGGCGCGCTGCCCATCGACGTTGTCGCGTACCCGCTCTACCAGCTGGCGGACCGCCTGCGGGCCGACGCGGATCCGTACCGGCGGGGCTACCTGGGCCGGCTGCGGGTCGGCGGTCTCAAGATCATCCTCGACGGGTCGCCGCAGGCGAAGAGCGCCTGGCTGACCGAGCCGTACCTCGTCCCACCGCCCGGCGAGCCCGCCTCGTACGGCGGCGTCCCGCTTTTCGCCGACGACGACGTGTATCGGATGGTGGCGGAGTGTTTCGCGCGCAGCATCCAGTTGCTCGCGCACGCGAACGGCGACGCGGCCGCCGAACAGATGATCGAGGCGGTCGCGCGCGCCGAGCGCCGCCACGGGCGCGACGTCGACGCGCGGCGGCCCGTGATGGTCTACGCCCAGACAGTGCGCGAGGACCAGCTGGACCGCATGCGGTCGCTCGGGATCTTCCCGTCGTTCTTTCCCACGCACTGCTTCTACTGGGGCGACTGGGACGTGGCGTCCGTGCTGGGACGCGAGCGCGCCTACCGGATCAGCCCGGCCCGTTCGGCTGTGCGCCGCGGTATGCGGTTCAGCTTGCACAACGACGCGCCCGTGGTGCCCCCGAACATCCTGTTCTTGATCTGGAACGCGGTGACCCGGCTGTCGCGGGGCGGCGAGGTGATTGGGCCCGAGCAGTGCCTGACGCCGGCCGAGGCGCTGCGCGCAGTCACGCTCGACGCCGCCTACGAGCACTTCGAGGAAAGTTCGAAGGGGTCGATCGAGGTCGGCAAGCTCGCGGACATGGCTGTGCTGTCGGCCAACCCGCTGCGTGTCCCTCTCGGGGCGATCAAGGAGATCGAGGTCGTCGCCACCTTGAAGGAAGGGGTGCCGATTCACGTTCTCGGGCAGGCTCACCTGCCGGACACGCTCGCCGCCGGCGGCAGCGAAGCACGTTAGGCGAAGCGCGTTGACGAAAGTTCGTTAGCGACCACACGCGCGAATCGCGCGGCGCGGCAGCCGGTGGTACAATGACGGAAGCCGTTCCTAGGGCTGGCGTCAGAGACACTATGCTGTCTGCCAGCGTCCGAAAGGAGTTAACCGATGGCCGCTTCCGATACGCCCGCGAACAAGGCGGGCGACGTTCCCGCCCTGATCGCGAAGGTCGCTGCACTTCAAAACCTGAAAGAGTACGCGGAGCTGAACTGGACGGGGACGTTCGAGGACTACCTCGCCGTCGTTCGCAAGAACCCGTCGGTCACGCGCAGCGCCTTCCAGCGCGTCTACGACATGATCTTGTCGTACGGCCAGGAAGAGTACATCGACAACAAGAAGCGGTTGATCCGCTACAACTTCTTCAAGGACGAGCAGCACGCGGGGCGCGACGCGATCTTCGGTCTCGACATCCCGCTGATGCGCCTGGTGAGCGTGCTGCACAGCGCGGCCCAGCGCTACGGTACCGAGCGCCGCGTGATCCTCCTGCACGGCCCGGTCGGCTCGTCGAAGTCGACGATCGCGCGCCTGATCAAGCGCGGCATGGAGGAGTACTCGCGCACGCCCGAGGGCGCGCTCTACACCTACGAGTGGACGATTCCTGAAAAGCTGGCGCGCGTGACCGGCGGGCAGACGACGTTCAAGTGCCCGATGCACGAGGAGCCGCTGCGGCTGATTCCGCCCGAGTGGCGCGAGAAGGCACTGGCCGAGCTGGGGGTCAACCAGGCGGGGAAGCAGCCGGTGCACATCGAGGGGGATCTCGATCCGGCCTGCCGCCTCATCTTCCGCGAGCTGCTCGCCGAGCACAAAGGCGACTGGGCGGAGGTGATCAAGCACATCCGCGTGCGGCGCCTCATCCTGTCGGAGCAGGACCGCGTCGGCATCGGCACGTTCCAGCCCAAGGACGAGAAGAACCAGGATTCGACCGAGCTCACCGGCGACATCAACTACCGGAAGATCGCCGAGTTCGGGTCGGACAG
>DATMZL010001178.1:0-2627 GCA_035607075.1 Polyangia bacterium | reverse complement strand
CAGTCGACTACTGCCTTTCGCGCGGCGTGCCCGTCTTCGCCGCGGCCGGGAATGCGCACGTGCAGGTCGACCGCGTCGACCTGTCCCTCGCGGGGCGGCAGCTGAGCGACGTGGGTCAGGTATCGCTCGGCCCTGAGGGCATCGCCACGGTCACGCCGGGCACGGACTCGCCGGAGGACTTCGACCTGCGCGGCGGCCTGGTCGTGCCGGGCGGCGTCCCCGGCGTGACGATGGTCTCGGCCACGGCCAACGCGATCGGGCAGGCGCCGGCCTCGGTGCCGCTGCGCTGGCACTCACACGTGGGCGCGCGCGACCAGCTCGCCTACTACTCGAACTACGGCTCGCGCGTCGACCTCGCGGCTCCGGGTGGCGCCCGCGCGTTTCAGATCCCCGGCTACGACGGCGGCGCCGGCGACGTGCTCTTCGGCCGCTGGGGCTCGTTCGGCGCGCTCGCCAAGCACGGCCTCATCTGCACCGATCCGTTCACGAGCTCGGTCTTCAACTCCGCCTGCTTCACGGCACGCGGCGACGCCTACGGCTGGCTCCAGGGCACGTCGATGTCCGCGCCGAACGCGGCCGGGGTCGCGGCGCTCGTCCTCTCCGCGCGGCCCGACCTCATGGGCAAGCCCGCCGCGCTCGTCCAGCGTCTTGAGGACACGGCCGACTCGCCCGTGAACTTCATGGGCCCGAACGACCCGAACGACACGGCGCCGGCGCTCGACGGCACTCCGTGCCCGACCGGCTTCTGCCACGTCGACCAGAACGACCCGATCGGGTTCGCCGACGCGTACGGCGCCGGACTGGTCGACGCCGCCGCGGCCGTCGGCTAGCTCGCGGCACTTCTGGCTTGACAATCTGATGTAGGTGCACATATAACGCCGCGGCGGGTCGCCGCGCGCGGTCCGTGGGGGAGAAAAGACAACCTACTCTTCGAGGCTGATTGGGGGATCTATGCCGAGCTCGATGACGAAGTCACGCGTCGTCGTCCTAACGGGGCTGTTCCTCGTGGGCGCGATGCTGACGCTGTTCCTGACGCTCTTCATGGCGAAGTCGTCGGGGACGACGATCTACAAGCCGAAGGCCGCGGCTGCCGAGACGGAGTCGGCGGCGGACACGCCCGGGCTCGGCCCGGCAAGCGCCGCGGCGTGGGAGTCGGCCATCCGGACGTATCCGGCGAACGCCATCCCGCCGGCCGTCGTGGCCCGGGCACAGGCGACCTTCGCACGGATCGCCAAGCGCGACGCCCGCCTGCAGGCGCACGGTCGCACGTTCCTCTGGAACAACGGTCCGCCGTGGCACCAGTACGGGCCGCGGGAGCTCGCGATCCAGCCGGGCGTGACGTCGTTCAGCGGCGCCACGAACGCAACCGCCAGCCGCATCACCGCGCTCGTCGTCTCGCCGGACTGCGGCAAGAAGGGCGGGCGGGGTTGGCGCGATCACGGCGGGTCGCGCGACGAGGGCGGCAGGTGCACGGTCTGGGCGACGCCCGCCGGCGGCGGTGTCTGGCGCACTGACGACGCGCTCGCTGCGAACCCGGATTGGCGGCGCCTGACGGACGACCAGCTCGACCAGCACTCGACCGGAGCGCTCTATCTCGACCCCACCGACCCTAAGCACAGGACGCTCTACCTCGGCACCGGCGAGGGCAACCACTGCTCGTCCGGCTGCGAGTCCGGCGTCGGCGTCTACAGGTCGACGAACGCTGGCAACACGTGGACGAAGCTCGGCGACACGTGCGTCGACAACGCGACGTACACCTGCGTCAACCACGGCGATGCGTTCCTCGGCCGCGCGATCAACTCGATCGCCGTCGACCCGACGAACAGCAACCACATCTTCGTGGGCTCGGCGCAGGCGGTCCGCGGTCTGATGCACGTGGTCGGCAGCGGCGGCCAAACGCGGCTCGAGCCGGGCGCGAACGCCCCCGGCCTCTACGAGTCGACGAACGGCGGCGCGACGTTCACGGAGGTCTGGAACGGCGGCGCGGCCAACTTCGGCGTGACGAAGATCAAGCTCGATCCGCTCGACCCGACGACGGTGTACGCGTCGGCGTACGAGGCCGGCCTCTGGCGCCGCTCGCCGGCGCTCGACGGCTCGGCGTCGCCGACCGACTTCCACCAGGTGTTCGCGCCGCAGTTCGGCGTGCCGGACCGCACCTCGTTCGACCTGACGGTCAAGAACGGCAAGACGCGGATCTACCTGACCGACGGCACGGCGAACGCCAACGGCATCGCCGGCGCGACCGCCGCGAACTTCTGGCGGACGGACAACGGCAACCAGCCGGCGGCGGCACTGCTCGCGTCGCAGGCCGCGGGTGCGACGCCTCCGCCGGACACGACGACGTTCCCGACCACCTACAACGGCTGGCAGAAGCTGACGTCGAAGACGACGGCAAGCCCGTACTTCGCGACAGACGACTTCTGCACCGGCCAGTGCTGGTACGACGAGGACGTCTACACGCCGGCCGGGCTGCCGGACACGGTCTATGTGATCGGCTCGAACCTGTACGGCGAGCAGCCGTGTGACACCAAGGGCGTCGGCTGCGGTAACGGCCGTTCGAACGGCCGCGCCGTGCTGTATTCGACGACCGCTGGCGATCCGGACGGCCAGAACAACAGCCGGACGTT
>DATMZL010001383.1:0-3217 GCA_035607075.1 Polyangia bacterium | reverse complement strand
GACGTCGAAGGCGCTGCGTGACCGCGTCGCGGCCGACGTCGCGCGGCTGAAGCGCGAGAACCCGCGCGCGACGGGCGACGTCCCCGCCGAACTCGTGACGGCTTCCGGCAGCGGACTCGACCCGCATCTTTCGCCGTTCTCCGTCGATTGGCAGGTCCCGCGGGTCGCCGCGGCACGCGGGGTCACGGAGGACCGCGTGCGCGCGGTCGTCGCCGACTTCGTCGAGGGACGCGACCTCGGATTCCTCGGCGAGCCGCGCGTGAACGTGCTCGCGTTGAACCGCGCGTTGAATCGCCGCTTCGGAACACCGCCCCGCGGCGCGAGCATTCCGCCGAAGTGAGTTCGACGCCGACTCCGCGGCCCCGCTCCGAGGACTTCCTCGAACTCGTCCAGCGCGCGAAGCGCGGACACCTGAAACTCTACGTCGGCTTCGCGGCGGGCGTCGGCAAGACGTACCGCATGCTCGAGGAGGCGCACGCGCTGAAGAAGCGGGGCGTCGACGTCGTCGTCGGCTTCGTCGAGACGCACGGGCGCGGGGAGACCGCGGCGCTGATCCACGGCCTGGAGGTGATCCCGCGGCGCCAGATCGAGTACCGCGGCGTGACCATCGAGGAGATGAGCCTCAACAACATCCTGCGCCGCAATCCCGCGCTGGCCCTCGTCGACGAGCTGGCGCACACGAACGTTCCGGGCAGCCACAACAAGAAGCGGTACCAGGACGTCATCGAGCTGCTCGACGCCGGGATCAACGTCATCGGCGCCATGAACGTGCAACACCTCGAGAGCCTGAACGACGTCGTCGAGCGCGCGACCGGCGTGGGCGTGCGCGAGACGGTGCCCGACAGCTTCCTCAAGCAGGCGGACCAGGTGGTCAACCTGGACCTGGCCGTGGAGGATCTACAGGAGCGGCTGCGCGCCGGCAAGATCTACGCGGCCGAGAAGATCCCCTGGGCGCTGGAGCATTTCTTCAAGGAGCAGAACCTCGCCCACCTGCGCGAGCTCGCCTTGCGTGAGGTGGCCGAGAGCGTCGAGCGTTCCAGCGCGCGCCCGGTCGTGGCCGGCGCGATCCGATCTGCCGACGACGCGGCCGCGGCCAGCTCGCACAGCCGCGTGATGGTCTGCCTGTCGTCGGCGTCGCCACGGGGCGCATCGCTGGTCCGCAAGGGCTCGCGCCTGGCCGGCCGGCTCAGCACGGACTGGTTCGTGGTGTTCGTCGAGACGCCGCGCGAATCGCCCGAGCAGATCGACGCCGAGGCGCAGCGCCATCTGCTGGCGAATACCGATCTCGCGCGCGAGCTGGGCGCCGAGGTCATCCGCCTCCGCGGGGGCGATCCCGTGGAAGCGATCATGGAGTTCGCGCGCTCGCACGGCGTGGGCCACATCGTCGTCGGACGCTCGCATCAGCCGACGTGGAAGCAGCTGCTCGGCCGACCGGTGCCGATGCGGTTGATTCGGGAGGCGCACGGCCTGGACGTGCACGTCGTCGCGACGGAAGGGGAGGAGGACGCGCTGTGACCCTGCGCGGGAAGCTGGTGCTCGCCCAGGCGCCGCTGGCGATCGCGCTCGCCCTTGTAGGCGTGCTCTCGGCATCGGTCACGGCGCGCCTGGCCGGCCAGTCTCGCCTGATCCTGGCCGACAACTACCGAAGCGTGCTGGCCGCCCAGCGGATGAAGGAATCACTGGAGCGGATCGACAGCAACGCGGTCTACCGCGTGGTCGGCCACGACGCTGGCACGGACGCGGCGATCGAGACTCACCGCCGCACATTCGAGAACGAGCTTCAGGTCCAGGAGGGCAACATCACCGAAACGGGCGAAGCGGACGCGACGCGCGCGCTGCGTGCGTCGTGGAACGCCTACGTCCAGGCGCTGGACGCTTTCATGCGCGACGAAAGTCGAGCTGCGCGCGAGCGCGGCTACTTCGAGAAACTTCAGCCGACCTTCTTCGAGATCAAGCAGCGAGCGGACGAAATCCTCGCGATGAACCAGGACGCGATGGTCCGCAAGAGCGACCTGGTTGCAGACCGCGCCCACCTGCTGGAACAGGTCGTCACCGCCTCGGTGGTGCTGGCGGCGCTTCTCGGCGTTCTCGCGGCGACCTGGCTGATGGCCCGCGTGCTGCGACCGCTGCGCGTCGTCAGCGCGGCGGTGCGTCGCTTCGGCGAAGGCGATCTCAAGGCGCGTGCGGACGTGCGGGGCAAAGACGAGATCGTCGCGGTCGCCGCGGAGTTCAACAGCATGGCCGAAAGGCTGGAGCGCTATCGGGCCAGCTCGCTGGGCGAGCTGTTGCAAGCGCAGCAGGCCGCGCAGGCGGCGATCGACGGCCTCGCCGATCCCGTGTTGCTGCTCGACGCGACCGGAAAGCTGCAAGGGGCGAACGCTGCCGCTTCGACGATGCTGGGCATCAGCCTAGAACGGGCGGGTGTCGATCCGCTGGCGGGCATCGACCCGGGCGTGCGCGCGCTGGTGGATCGGCTGCGCGCGCACGTACTGGCCGGGAAGGGCGCCTATGTCCCGAAGGGCTTCGAGGAGGCGGTGCGCGTTCCCTCGCCGGCCGAGGGCGAACGGGTCTTGCTGCCGCGCGGGACGCCGATCTACGGCGAGGACGGCACGGTGGCGGGCGCGGCGATCGTCCTGCAGGACATCACGCGGCTGTTTCGCTTCGACGAGCTGAAAAACGATCTGGTCGCGACGGTGGCGCACGAGTTCCGGACGCCGCTGACATCGCTGCGCATGGCGCTGCACCTGGTCACGGAGGAAGCGGTCGGACCGCTGACGCCCAAGCAGGGGGATCTGCTGTTCGCGGCGCGCGAGGACTGCGAGCGGTTGCAGGTGATCGTCGACGAGTTGCTAAACTTGTCGCGCATCGAGTCGGGGACGATCGAGCTTCACCGCCGGCGTACCGATCCCGCCGCGCTGATCGACATGGCGATCGAGCCGCACCGCGCCGCCTCGGAGCAGGCCGACGTCACGATCCGCGCCGAGGCGTTGCCCGGGCTGCCGGAGGTGTTCGTCGATTCCGACCGCATGCAGCTTGTGTTCTCGAACCTGCTGACGAACGCGATCCGCTTCGCGCCGCGCGGCAGCGAGATCGTCGTGCGCGCGCGGGCCGAGGCGCCGCGGGCCGAGATCGGATCGCACCGCGCTCCGACAGCGAGCCGGATACGGTTCGAGGTCGCCGATCGCGGCCCTGGCATCCCGAAGGATCATCAGGCCGG
>DATMZL010001678.1:0-6728 GCA_035607075.1 Polyangia bacterium | reverse complement strand
AGTAGTTCATGGCGCCTCCTTCAGAAGAACAGGTGCGCGACCAGCGCGAACACGGGCAGCAGGATCGCGCCCGACCACGCGATGTAGCCGAAGAAGCTGGGCGTGCGGACGTGGTGCTGGTCGGCGATCGCCTTGACCATGAAGTTCGGTCCGTTGCCGATGTACGTGACAGCGCCCATCATCACCGAGCCGCACGAGACGGCGGCCAGCAGGTGCTGGCCCGTCGGGTGCGCCGCCAGCGCGCCCAGGCCTCCGCCCGCATCCGTGACGCCAACCGCCAGCGAAGCGAACGTCAGATAGGTCGGGGCGTTGTCGAGGACGCTGGACAGCGCGCCCGACGCCCAGAAGAACTGCCAGGGCTGCGTGACCCCCAGCGACGCGCCCCGCTGTTCGAGGTAGCTGAGCGCCGGGATCATCGTGACGAACACGCCCAGGAAGATCGCCGCGACCTCCACCATGGGCGCCCATGAGAATCGGTTGCCCTCGCGAACCTCGCGCGGCGTGGTGAACCACGACAGCGCGGCGAACAGCGCCATGCCCGCCACCTGCGCCAGCGTCTGCAGTTGCGGAAAACGGACCAAGTGCGCGCCGAGCATCCCGGTCGCGAAGACGACGCCCACGATGCCCATCAGCCAAAACAGATTCACGCTGCCTTCCAGCCGCAGCGGCCCCACCTCCAGCGCCGGATCGGACGGCCGCGGCGGGCGGGGCTTGCCGCGCTCGCGGACCACGGCGATCCGATCGAACGCCACGAACAGCGCGAGCAGCACGCCGTTCACCAGCGCCCAGGCTGGCGCGAGACGCAGCGTCCACGCGAAGGGGACGCCCCGCAGGAATCCGAGAAACAGCGGCGGATCGCCCAGCGGCGTCAGCAAGCCGCCCGCGTTGGCGACGATGAAGATGAAGAACACCACGATGTGCGTCGTGCGCGCCCGATGCGCGTTCGCGCGCAGCAGCGGGCGTATCAGAAGCGCGGACGCTCCGGTCGTTCCGACGAGGCTCGCCAACAGCGCGCCGGCTGCGAGGAACACGGTGTTGACCAGCGGCGAGCCGATCAGGGCGCCGCGCAGGCGAATGCCGCCGGAAATGGCGAACAGCGCGCCCAGCAGGGCCATGAAGGCGACGTAGTCGCAGGCCGTGCGCAGCAGCTGGTCCAGGCCCCCTGCGGGTTGCCCCGCCAGGCAGGCCACCGCCGGAATGCCCGCGATGATCGCCAGGATCAACTTGTTCCGATTGCTCTCCCACAGGCGCGCGGCGACAAGGGGCAGCAGCGCGATCAGCACCAGGTAGCCGACGAACGGGATGACGCCCCAGGTGGGTGTCGGGACCGTCGCAGGTGAAACCGCTTCTGCCATCGACCGCCGCTCAGTGCTGCAGATAAAGCGGGATGGTCGTGCGTTCGACCAATCCCCGCGTCACGGAGCCGTGAAACAGGTGCGCCAGGCGCGAGTGCGCGAACGCGCCCATCACGATCAACCCGGCGCCGATCTCGTTCGCGAACCCGAACAGCGCCTCTTCGTTCGACAGCGCCGACACGATGTTGTGGACAGTGGCCGCGACACCGAGATCGACGAGGATCTTCACGCCTGCCGTCGCCATCGCCCAGGCCTGCTCACCGCTGTCGTCGACCGTGGCCACGTGCACGCTCCTCGACTGGGCGAGACCACTGGCGGCGAAGCTGGCCATCGCGCGTCGCGCGGCCCTGCTGCCATCGTACGCGACCACGACCTTCTGCCCGAGCGGTCCCTCGACGGTCTCCGGAACGATCAGCACCGGCTCCGCCGCGCGGTGCAGGATCTCCTCCCGCGTCGCGGTGTCGTCGCTCTCGATCTCGAAACGAAAATTGGCGTCGCGCCCGATGATGGTGACGTCGCGGGTCGCCATCTCGGCCAGGATGCTCGCCGCCGGCCGGCCCACGATCTCCAGGGCTCGCGCCTCGATCTGCGCCTCGCGGCAGCGACGCTCGAACAGCGCCAGCGCGTCCGCCGCGCTCTTGCGGGCATCGGCGACCAGGGCGTCGTCGCGCTCGACCTTGAAGCTGGCGCCGCCGATACCGGTCGGCGTTCCGGCGCGAATGTCCGGTTCGTCGATGATCGCAAGGCCGACCAGCCGGGCCTTGAAGTCGTTCGCGATCGTGATCGCGACGCGGGTTGCAGCTTCGCTGCTGGGCGAGCTCTCGAGACAGACAAGCGCTTCTTTGATCATGGGCGTGCCGGGCTTCGAGGGATTTGGGCTCGAAGCCCGGCCGTCAATCACTGCGTCGGGTGCCCTCCGGCTACACGGCCTTGGCCGCGATCGCCGGCACCACTTCTTCCTCCTGCGGCCTGAGGAAGTCGGGGTAGCCCTCGGCGCCCATCTCGGGAATGTCGAGACCCTTGATCTCGACCTCGGCCGACACGCGGTTGCCCACGAGCTTGCCGATGACCCAGAACGCGACGCCACCGACGACCACGTTCCAGCCGAGGCCGACCACGACCTCGATCAGCTGGGCGACCAGCTGCTTCGCGTCGCCGTAGAAAAGGCCGGTGACGCCGCGGCCGGCGACGCCGAGGTAGTCGGTCGCACCGACGCCGTTCCAGCCCTGGCCGTAGGTGCCGTCCGAGAACAGGCCGACCGCGAGGAGGCCCCAGGCGCCGTTCACGCCGTGGACGCTGATCGCGCCGACCGGGTCGTCGATCTTCACCTTGTCGAAGAAGTTGACGCTCCAGATGACCAGCACGCCGGCGACGGCGCCGATGATGAACGCGCCCACCGGTGACACGAACGCGCAGGGCGACGTGATCGCCACAAGGCCCGCGAGCATGCTGTTGCACATCATCGAGGGATCCGGCTTACCGGTGGTCATCCACTGGTAGACCATCCCGAACACCGTCGCGGACATGCCCGCGAGCATCGTGTTCGTCGCGACGATGCCGATGCGGCCGTCGCCGCCCGCCAGCGAGCTGCCGGCGTTGAAGCCGAACCAGCCGAAGGCGAGGATGAACGTCCCCAGCATGACCATCGGGATGTGGTGGGGCTTGATCGCGTTGATCTTGCCGTCCTTGCCGTACTTGCCGATGCGCGGCCCGATCATGATCGCGGTGATGAGCGCCAGCGCGCCGCCCTGCAGGTGGACGACGCCGGAGCCGGCGTAGTCGACGGCGCCGTGCCCCAGCCCCGATCGGTAGCCGAGCTGCGCGAGCCAGCCGCCGCCCCACACCCAGCCGCCGAACACCGGGTAGATGAAGGCGCCGACGAGCACGCTGAACAGGCAGAAGCTCTTGAAGCTCCAGCGCTCGGCGCACGCGCCGGTGACGATGGTCGCCGTCGTGTCCATGAAGACCATCATGAACAGGAACAGCACGATCGCGCCCGCGTCGTAGCCGTTGCCGCTCAGGAAGAACCCGGTGGTGCCGAGCAGGCCCCAGCCGTGATCGCCGTTGACGGCGCCCCCGACGGTCAGCATCGAGTGCAGCGTCGGAACGCCGCCCAGCGACACCGGCCCGCCGATCGCGGTGCCGTTGAGTCCGCCGCACATGAACGCGAACCCGCAGATGAAGAACCCGAGCATGCCCAGGCCGTACACCGCGAAGTTCATCGACATCGTGTGGGCGGCGTTCTTCGCGCGGATGAGGCCGGTCTCGACCAGCGCGAAGCCCGCTTGCATGAACATGACCAGGAAGCCGGCCACCAGCGTCCACACGAAGTTGGACGAGTAGAGGCCATGCGAGGCCGACTGCGCCACCGCGTCGACGGCGACCGCCAGATCCTTCGTCGTCGCTTTCGCCGGGTCGGGCTTCGTGTAGCCCGGTACGGAGTAGGCGCTGGGCGTGGTCTGGAACGCCCCTGTCTTGTCGGGCACCGGGTCGTCCGCCATCGCTGGCGCGGCGGCCGTTGCGAGCAACGCCGCCAGGATGGTGGCGGCCAGCCAGCGACGCTGGCGGTGGATTCGACCGATGCTTCTCATGGGACCCCCTTGTTTTGTCGTGCTAGCGCGCATGTGGATCGAGCCTCCGTTTGATTCGGCTCGCCCAAAGCGCGCCCGCGAGCGCCGCGCCCTGCAACACGAGGAAGAAGGACAGCGTCGGGCCCCAGCTCCGATACATTCCGAAAAAGACCCCGGCGGTGATGAGGGCGATCACCGTCTGCATCCCGACGAATGTCTTCTTGTACTGGTTCAACCACATCGCGGTTCACCTCGTTTTTGCGTTTGGCAAGCCAGGTTTTGCATCTTGCCAAGTCATGCTAACGAGGGTGTGTTAACGGGCGGTTTCCGGATAACCCTAGTTTCGTAAAACCGACATGTGGCTACGTCGCGAAAGTCCCGAGAATCGCGGCCGACGTAGTATCCGTGCGTCTTGAAAGCGCTCGCGAGCATCGCCGTCGTCCTCGCCGTGCTGGCGCTGATCGTCGAGCTGTCCGTCGCCGGCGCCCGCCGCGAAGAGAGCCGCCTGCTGGAGGAGTTCACGACCGCGACGCGCCGCCAGGCGCACGCTTCAGCGGAGGTGTTGTCGGCCCGGCTGGACGCGCTCGATCAGGACACGCGCGTCCTCACGGACCTCGTCGAACGTTCGCGCCACAGCCCCGAGCACGAACCCCGGATCGAGCGGCGGGTTTCGGAGACGGCGTTTCGCGCGCTTGTCGTGGTGGTGCCGCACTACCGGATCATCTCGCTGAACCGGGCCAACGGTGAGGTCGAGATTCTGGCCGTCGATCCGACCGAGACGACACCGACCGTCGACGCGCTGACCGCGCCGATGCAGCACCTCGCGCGCGAGGTGTCGACGCGCCGGGTGAAGGCGATCGGCGAGCACGCGCGATTCGGCTCGCGATCGTTTCTGCTTTACGGCACCCCGGTGAGGGGCGGGGGCGCGGTGGTGGTGGCAAGCGACGCGGCGATGTTCCTGGCCGCCGGATCGTGGCCGTCGTTGCCGGTGGCGCGCCTGTTCGTCACCGATCCCGCGGGCGTCGTCTGGACCGGGTGCGCGACAGAGCGCGGCTGCAGCGCCACCGATTCGGCCACCGTCACGAAGTACTTCCAGGTGCCCGCGCCGTCGGCGGCGCAGATTCCGCCCGAAGCGGCTGACGTCCTCGGCGTGGGGCGCGCCGCCGCGGTGCAGGTCTCCGAGGCGGTCGAACGCCCGACGGGAAACTGGATCGTCACCTGGGTCGCGTCGTCGCGCGCGATCATGGACCGCCAGGCATGGTTGTTGTCGCGCGTGGTGATTTCGGCGATCGGGGCGGCGTTCGCGGTGGCTGGCGTCGGGTTCTTCATCATGCGGCAGCAGCGCCGTGCCCTGGCTCTGGAGGGTGAGCTTCGCTATGCGCGCGCGGTGGCGGCCGCGCGCGATCTCGAGAATCAGCTGGTGCGTGCCGAGAAGCTGATCACCGTCGGCGTGCTGTCGACGGAGATGGCGCACGAGATCGGCAGCCCGCTGGCGGTGATTCGCGGCCGCGCCGAGCAGATCCTGCGCGAGGTGAGCAGCGGCCCGCGCGCGGAGGATCTCGCGATCATCATCAAGCACGTCGACAACATCTCGTCGACGGTCCGTCAGATCCTCGATTTCGCGCGCCGGCCGGCCACCGAGCGGCGGGCGGCGTCGTTGCAGCAGGCGATCGAGCGCGCGCGGGAGCTCCTGGCGTGGAAGCTCGACGCGCGTCACATCGGGCTGGACGTGTCGGTGCAGGACGGCTTGCCGCAGCTGACCGCCGACGCCGATCAGCTGCAGCAGGTCCTGGTGAACCTGCTGCTGAATGCCTGCGACGCGTCGCAGGCGGACGGGCACATCCGGCTGGAAGCCTTCGTCGCGGAGAGCGGCATGGTCCGCATCCGCGTCATCGACCAGGGATCGGGCATCGCCCCGGAACATCTGCAAGCGGTCTTCGACCCGTTCTTCACCACCAAACCGCGCGGTGAAGGTACGGGGCTGGGACTTCCCATCGCCGCGAGCATCGTGCGAAACCACGGCGGGCGGATCGATCTCTCCAGCACGCCGGGCGCGGGGACGACCGCCACCGTGATGTGGCCCGCGGCCGATCTGCAGGAGGTGCACGGATGACCGCCGGTGGTGTACGGGTTCTGGTCGTCGACGACGTCGTGGACATGGCGCGCACGATCGCCAACGATCTGCAGGCGGCCGGCTTCACGGTCGAGATCGCCGACAGCGGCGCAGCCGCGCTCGAAGAGTTCACACGGCGGCCAGCGGACGTCGTGGTGACCGATCTGCGCATGAAGCGGGGCGACGGCCTCGAGGTCCTCACGCAGATCAAGCAGGTCGATGCGACGGTGCCGGTGATCATCATGACTGCGTTCGGCGCCATCGACAGCGCCGTCGAGGCGATGCGCCGGGGCGCGTTTCATTACATCACCAAGCCGTTCCAGCTGGAGTCGCTGCGTTCGCTGGTAGAAAGGGCCGGCCGCGAGCGCGCGCTGGCGCAGGAAAACGTGCTCCTGCGCCGCATGTTGCGCGAGAGCACGTCGTCGCGTCAGCTGCTGGGCGAGAGCCGACCGATGCGGCAGCTGCGCGCGTTGATCGAAAAGATCGCCGACGCGGCGTCGGCCGTTCTGATCACCGGCGAAACCGGGACCGGCAAAGAGGTGGTGGCGCGCGCGATTCACGCGGGCGGACCGCGTGCGGACAGGCCGTTCGTGGCGGTGAACTGCGCGGCGCTGCCCGAGCCGTTGCTGGAGAGCGAGCTCTTCGGCCACGCGCGCGGGGCGTTCATGGGAGCGGCCAGCGATCGGCGCG
>DATMZL010000421.1:0-3166 GCA_035607075.1 Polyangia bacterium | reverse complement strand
CGGGTTGGTGACGTGGACCGCGTCGCCGATCATCGCTGCGCCGCGCGCGAAGTAGTGCGCGGCGTGTCCGCGCGACAGCGCGTAGAGGTGCGCGTTGCGCGGCACCGGCGCGGACGACGCCAGCGAGGGGCAGCGCGCGCGGATCGCGGCGACCTTGTCGTCGAGCGCGCCGGCGCGGAACAGGTCCATCTGCGGACCGTGCACGAGCGCCGCGACGCCCACCACGCCCGGCCGCTGCGGCACCACC
Organism: Polyangia bacterium; assembly: GCA_035607075.1. Classification (GTDB taxonomy): domain Bacteria; phylum Myxococcota_A; class Polyangia; order Fen-1088; family Fen-1088; genus JADGRB01. The sequence goes on along the minus strand of DATMZL010000421.1, from coordinate 2,919 downwards.
ATCACGCCGCCGTCCCGGTGCAGGTGGAGGTTCATCGCCTCCTCCCAGTCGCGCGGCCGCTCGAAATCGATGATGAAGTAGCCGGCAGGATACGGCGCCAGCGGCAGGTCGATGCCCAGCGCGACGCGCAGCTGCGACGAGGACCCGTCGGCGCCGATCACGAGACGCGCTGTCTCGCGCGCGATAGCGCCGCCGTCGCGCTCTGCGATCTCGGCGCCGATCACGCGGCCGTTCTCCTCGATCAGACCCGTCAGGCGCGTGCGGTAGCGAACCTCGACGCGGCCCGTGGCGCGCGCTTCCTCGGTGAGCGCGCGTTCGATCTCCGGGTGGGGCAGCACCAGGTACGGGTGCCCGGCGGGATCGCCCAGCGGCGCTTCCATCAAGAGACCGCGCGTCAGGTGATGGACGCGCATCTTCGCCACGGGCGCGGCGCCCGCCGCGCGCACGCGATCGAGCACGCCCCACTCCGCGAGGTGGCGCGTGACGGCCGGCAGCAGGCTGTCGCCGCGGTTGATGTTGCCCGGCCCCGACCGCCGTTCGACGAGCAGCACGCGCAGCCCGGCCCGCGCCAGCGCGAGCGTCAGCGCCGCGCCGCCCACACCCGCGCCGATGACGATCGTGTCGTGATCCCTGGGACCCTGAGAGGGTCCCAGACCCCCCGCGACGGGCTCGCGCCGGCCAAGCCGTCGCTCCCCCACGCGATCCGCTCCGCGCGCAGTCATGTGGCCTCCGGTGCGGGCAACGCGCGCTGCCAGGGCAGCACCAGCGAGCGCGTCGCGATCAGCAGCGCGAACAGCGCGCCCAGCGAGACGTTCTGGAACGCGATGTACTCGGTCTCGACGATCTCGGGCGCCCACTTCTGCTTGTACTGAAGCTGCGTGCGCGCCGGGTAGATCGCGCTGCCCCAGCGACCGACGAACCGGACGATGCACGGCACCAGCCAGTGGTCCGGCGGCTCGACCGCCGCGCCTCCCATACCGACGAGGAACGGCGTGAACCCAAAGTGGAGGAAGCGGATGGCCTCGCTCTGGAAGCGCGCCAGCGCGACGGCGTTGATCAGCTCCATAACGCCCGAGGGGGCGTCGGGCGCGCGGCGCGTGAGATCGTGCAGCACGCCCGGCCGCTGGCCCCACACCGGGACGTAGGTGATGAATCCCAGCGGCTGCTCCTGCCGATCGAACGCGACGAACACGCGCCGATCGGGATCGCCCGCCTCACCCATCTCACCGATCAACAGATCCAGCTCGTGGCCGCCCTTCGTCGCCAGCCAGGCGCGGCTGATGTCGCCCAGCTGACGCCACAGGCCGGGCGGGCAGGCGCGGTCGCGGCCCAGTTCGACGACGGTGACGCCCGTTTCGCGCGCGCGCTTGATCCGGTTGCGCAGCTTCATCCGCTTCGTCCCCGCGAACGAGAACTTCCGAAGCTCGAGGGCGAACGTGGACCCGAAGGCGTCCACCTTGAAGCCGTGCCGGCGGAACAGCGCCACGTCGCGCGCCCGCACCTGCAGCGCCACGACCTGCTCGCGGTCGAGGGCGGCGTCGCGCAGGAACGCGTCGAGCAATTCGGCGCGGCTCTCCTCCGGCGCGTGCACGCCGCCCGGCACCAGCCGGTAGCGTCCCTGCCGGCGGAACGCGATGAATCCCGGTTGCCCGGGAACCTGAAAGCGCAGGTTGCGCGCCGACAGCGCCAGGAAGCCCGAAGGGTGGTCGACGTGATCGGCCAGCGCGAGACGATCGGGCCGCGCCGCCACGGTCAGCGACGCGGTCATCGCGCCACCGCCTCGGCGGGCGCGTGTGTCTCCGCCACATGCGGTTCCTCGAACGGACGGGCGACGGGCTTGAAGCCGTTCCCGAAGATGCCCCGATCGCCCGCCAGGTGCAGCGGGATCGCGAGCATCGCCCACTCGAGCCCGCCGCCAACGACGGCCCACACCGCCGTCACGGCCGCGGCGGTCAGGAAGTTGTGCGTGACGTTGTAGAGGTGGTGATAGATCGGCGCGATGCGGCCCTTCCCGGCCTGGCGGAAGGCGCGCGCGCCCGGCAGGTAGCCGATCAGATCGATCGCGACGAACGCGACCACCGCGCGGCCCCAGTGCACGTCGCCCGCGTGCAGCAGCATCAACAGCCCCGACGCGGTCATCAACGCCAGGTATTCGAGACGCGTCAGCCAGCGCATGCGTCCAGCCCCGCGCGCCCCAGCAGCCGAGCGTGCTCCGTGTTGATCCGATGCCGGATCGTGGCGATCTGTTCGTCGTACGGCGTGTCGGCCAGTCGCCGGCCCGGCTCCAGGTCGGCGTCGGCGAACAGCGCCCCGTGCCGCCGCGCGACCGCGTCGAACAGCCGCACGAACTTGCGGACGTAGTAGTCGAAGACCTCGCCCATCACGCGGCGTGCGTCGTGGGTGAGGCGCTGGACGCGCGCCCGCGCCGCGCTGTCGTCGTCGAGCGCGTCGATCACCAGCGCCGCGCCGAACGCGACGTGCCGGGTCTCGTCGGCGAAGGCGCTCGCGATCAGGCGCGCCAGGTAGGGATCGACCGGCTTCCAGTAGCGCTCCTCGTAGCCGTAAAGCGGATACGCCATCCCTTCGAGGACCAGGTTCGTCAGCACCAGGCCGTCGACGAACGCGCCCCGATCCGCGACCTCGTAGCAGAGGTCGATGAACTTGCGCAGCGGCGGGATCAGGATGTCGTCGCCGCTCGCCTGCGTTCCCCACGCCGCCGTCGTCAGCGCGAGGCGCCGCGCGAACATCTCGTGGTGGCGGGCTTCATCCAGCGTCTGCTGGGCGGCGAAGGCGAGCGCCTCCGGCGACGGCGCGCTTCGCGCCAGCGCGCCCGAGACCCGGAGCGCGACCTCCTCGAACACGACGAACAGCGAGAGATCGAGCCGGTGCACCTCCCCGAGCGCGCGCTCGCCGGCGATG
>DATMZL010000430.1:0-2195 GCA_035607075.1 Polyangia bacterium | reverse complement strand
CTGAAGCCAGCCACCACTCCGATGCTCGACGCGCTCGCGGTGATCATGAAGGCGCAGACGCCGCAGTTTCCCCTGCTCGCCCTCGAGGGCCACGCCGCCGATAACGAGCAGTCGCCCATGAAGCTGTCGCTGGCGCGCGCGTCGGCGCTTCGCGTCGCGCTGATCGCGCGCGGCGTCGACGAGGGCCGCCTGATCGCACGGGCATCAGGATCGTCGGCGCCGGCGTGCGCGCAGCGCACCGAGACCTGCTGGCGACGCGAACGGACGGTCGAATTCATCACGCTGCCCGGCGCGAAGGCGGCGTCCCCCTCGCCGGAAACGGAAACCGCCGAGGCCGCGAGCCCGCACGCCCCGGAAGCCAAGCCCGCCGTCGCGGATCGCGCGGCGCCTCCCATCCCGCTCGAGCGGATCGCCTTCAAGAAAAGCAGCGCCGTGCTGGAGCCATCGGCGCTCGCCGATCTCGATCTGCTGGCGGGGTTCATGAAGACGAACTCAGTCTCGCTGGAGATCGTCGGCTATGCGGACGAGCGCGAGCGCGACGCGGCCGCGCTGGCCGCGGCCCGCGCCGGCGCCGTGAAGAAGTACATGATGGCGTGCGGGGTCCAGGGCGCGTCACTGATCGTGCGCGCCGAGCGGACCGGCCGCGCCGCCTGTCGATCGCACTCGGCGAAGTGCTCGGCGCGGGACGGCCGCGCCGAGCTCCGATTCCTCGAACCGCAGGCGCCCTGAATTCACGACTTCGCGTGGGGAGCCGGCGAGCTCTGCTCGCCGCGTACCATCGCGGGAGGGATAGGAACCCTCCCAGGGTTCCCATCTCAATTGGTGGATTCCCGAATCACACGCCCGTGAAAAATCTCTCCTCGGCGGCCTCTAAGACTGCCAGGAGGTCGACGATGAGGATGAACAAGGCTTGGACGGGTGTAACGCTGATGATTTCGTCGCTGGGACTGGGCGGCGCTTGCGGGACTGGTGAGACGGACGATGGGGTCACGACGTTGCAGAGCGCCGTCGACACGTGCGTGTTCGCCGCGCCTGCGATCGTCGAGACCCGTGAAGAAACGCCCGGGCCGGTCGCGCCGGGCATCAGCAAGATCTACTTCGTGACCGCGCGCAATCAGAACAGCGCCGCGTGCGGGCCGGCGCAGCTCTTCTTCACGCCGGACGCGTTCCATCTTTTTCGCACCGAGGTGCAGCCGAACAGCGTGTCGGGCGTGGCGTCGGGCGCGACGGCGCAGTTCCGTCTCGTCGTCACGTCCGATCCCAGCGTCGGCGAAGGGACGACAAGCATCGGCTTCACCGTCACCGCGACGGGCGGCGGCTTCGCGCGCGGCGCCGTCAACTACACGGTGAGCCTCGACAACCCGACGGGATGTAACCGCCAGCGGGTCGCGCTGTCGTTCAACGCGAACCCGCCTGCGGTTCCGCCCCAGACGGCGCTGGTCTACAAGGTCACCGCGCGGAACGTCGACAACGTGCAGTGCGGTCCGGACACCTTCTTCCTGGTGCCGTTCTCGTTGCACTTCGTGAACGTATCTGCAAACGGTCCGTTCGTGATTCCGGCGCAGGGCAGCGCGACGTTCGACCTCACCATCCAGCCGTCGGATCTGTTCGGGCCGGGGTCGGTCATCACCGAACAGTTCAGCGTCTTCGGCCAGCGCCACCCGCAGCCGAGCCTGAGCATGGACGGCACCGTCGTCTATCGCGTCCAGTAGACGCCCGCGCCGCGGGGCGGCTAAATCAACCGACGGCGGCCGCGAACAGGCGATCGAGCGCGGCCGCCGGATCGTCGCACAGCCCGGCGTGGGGCGGCGACGGCTGCACGACCGTGCTGCGCGGCGTGGACAGCCAGTGGAACCGCTCCGACGGTGACAGGCGTGCGATCGGACCGGCGCCGGCGTCGCCCGCGCACACCGCGCGCACGGCGTCCAGCTGCGCGTTCACGGCGGCCACGTCGGCGTCGGGCGCGAGCGCGCGAAGACGGTCCACGTCCAGCGCGATCCGGCAGCCGAGAAACGCCGCCGCCGGACAGAACAGGATCACGCCCGCGTTGATGCGCTCGTCGCGATCGACGCGCGGCACGACCTGGACGATCGTGTAATCAAACGCGAGCGGCGCGGACACCGTCGGCCTCGTCGATGATGGCGGGCAGCGCCGCCCGCCGCCCGCGCAGCCACCCGGCGTACGCGGCGCGCAGC
>DATMZL010000440.1:0-4546 GCA_035607075.1 Polyangia bacterium | reverse complement strand
CACGTCGCCGGTGATCCCCGCCAGCAGCTCCGCGTAGGGCGCGCGCCGGCGCGCCAGCAAATCCAGCGTCTCGAGCAGGGTGTCTTCGCCCGCCGAGCGATCCGCGCCCGGCGGGCGGTTCGCGGGGCGTCGCTTCGACCGCTTGCCCACGGCGCGCGCGCTCAGTGAGCCATCAGCTCGAAGGCGCCCAGCGACAGCAGCATCCCGGCGATGCCGACGATGGTCTCGCACACCGTCCAGGTGCGCAGCGTCTGCGCGACGCTGAGGCCCAGGAAGTCCTTCACGATCCAGAAGCCCGAGTCATTGAGGTGCGACAGGAACAGCGACCCGCAGCCGATGGCGACGATGACCAGCGCGATCTGGTGCTGCGTCATCTCCGGGTGGTGCGCCAGCACCGGCACCAGCAGCGCCGACGCGGTGGTGATCGCCACCGTCGCCGAGCCGGTCGCGACGCGGATGAACGCCGACAGCAGCCAGCCGTACAGCAGCGGCGGCAGGTGAGCCGCCTCGCCCGCGCGCCCGATCGCATCGGCGACGCCCGCGTCGCGCAGAACGCGCGCGAAGCCGCCGCCGCCGCCGACGATCAGCACGGTCATGCCCATCGCGCACACGCACTCTTCGGTGAACTTCAGAATTTGCCCGCGCGAGAACCCGCACCGCGTGCCCATCGTCCAGCCGCCGAACAGCACCGCGATCAGCAGCGCCATGGTCGGATTGCCGATGAACGTCGCAATTCCGCGCAGGCGGTTGGCCGGCGCCAGCGTCAGCTCGGTCAGCGTCGCCAGCAGCATCAGCGCCACCGGCAGCAGGATCGACACCAACGTCAGCCCGAACGTGGGCGGGCGAAACCCGATGGGCATCGCGATCCGCGGCGGCATCGGCGGCGGGCTCGCCTGCACGCGCCCGACGGCGTAGCGCGCGAACAGCGGCCCGGCGACCGCGGCGGTGGGGATGCCGATGACGAAGCCCCAGAACAGCACCAGCCCCATCTGCGCGTTCAGCGCCGCGACCGCGACCACCGGCCCGGGGTGGGGCGGCATCAGCCCGTGCATGACCGACATGCACGACAGCAGCGGCAGCGTCAGCTTCAGGAACGGCTGCTTCGTTTCGTGCGTGAGCGTCAACAGGATCGGCAGCAGCAGCACAAACCCGACCGCGAACCAGGTCGTCAGGCCGACCGCCAGCGCCAGCGCCATCACGCACCACTGGATCCGCCGCGGGCCGAAGAACGATGCGAACCCTTTGGCCAGCACCTCGGCGCCGCCGGATTCGGCAAGAAGCTTTCCCAGCATCGTGCCGAGCCCGATCACGGCGGCGATCCCTGCCATCACGTTGCCGAGCCCCGTCGAGAACGACTTCACGACGCCGACCACCGTCAGCGACTTGCTGCCCATCACGACCGCCGACAGGCCGACGATCAACGACGCCAGCAGCAGCGCGATGAACGCGTTCACCTTGAAGCGCGTCACCAGCAGGACCAGCGCCCCGATCGCCAGGAGCGCGACAAGGATCAGCTTGAGATCCGCGGGCGTCACCGATTGCGCAATTTCGCATGGATCGCCGCGAAAAGGCTCCTTACTTTGTCGGCGCGCGCATGAGCTGTCGGCGGGTGCGCGGAACACTGGTCACTCACGATGCCGGGCGTGAAGGCAGCGGCGCTGGCGCTGGTGGCGGTGGTGAGCATCGCGGGCGCGTGCCGGCGCGCCCCGCTGCACGACGAACCGGGGACGGCGGTCTTGGGTGCGGGCGGCGTTCGCGGCGCGGACGCGGGCGGCGTCGGTGGCGCGGCCGGGCAAGGTCCGATCGGGACCGATGCCGCCGTCGATGGAGGATTCGCTGACCGCGTCGTCGACGAGCCCGGGGACGACGGCTTCAGCATCGGCCCCATCCGCGAGACGTGCCCTGCGGCGGCCCCGTCGCAGGCGTGCCCGATCGAGCGCCCAGTGCTCGGCAGCGCTTGCCCGGTCATCCAAGCGATCTGTGAATACGGCGGCGCCGACGTCTGGTGCCGCGACCGGTGGCGCTGCGCCGACAATCGGACGTGGCAGGTGGACGCATCCGCGTGCGCGGACCGCTGCCCGGCTGCCACGCCCGGCGACGGTTCCGCGTGCGCCGTCGCCGCCTGGTGCGACTACTCGGGACAGACGCTGTGCATCTGCGAGCCAAATCGCGGATCGTGGTCATGCACGTCGAAGCCCGACCCCGCGTGTCCCGATCTGCTCCCGCTCCATGGCTCCCCCTGCGATCAAACCGGCAAGAGCTGCGCGTACGGCGTCTGCGACGCTTTCGCGGCGATGTGCTGCAGCGGGGCATGGATCACCGGCCGCGCGCCCTGCTCCGAGTAGGTGCGCAGCGCGCCGAATCGCGCGCGTTGACGGGCCCGCCGACGGGCGATAAACAAGGCTAACTATGTACCTGACGCGGCACGAGACCGCGGGCGGCCCGCGCTGGGCGCTCGACGGTGGCTTCCTTCCTCCTTCGTTCACGCTCGACGTTCTCTTGCAGTTGCCGAAGGCGGCGACGACCGGGTTCCTGCGCGGGTTTCCGAAAGGGACGCCGACGAACGGCGCGCCGCTGCTCGCCCCCGTCGAGCCGACGTCGGAGGTCTGGGCGGCGGGCGTGACGTATCTGCGCAGCCGTGACGCGCGCGAGGAAGAATCCGCGGTCAAGGACGTCTACACACGCGTCTACGAGGCGAAGCGGCCCGAGCTTTTCTTCAAGGCGCCGGGCTGGCGCGTCGCCGGGCACGACAGGCCGATCCGCGTGCGGCACGACAGCGCCTGGAACGTCCCCGAGCCGGAGCTGGCCGTGGTCATCAACACCGCGGGCGAGATTGTCGGCCACACCGTCTGCAACGACGTCTCGTCGCGCGACATCGAGGGCGACAACCCGCTCTACCTGCCGCAGGCGAAGGTCTACAACGGCTCGTGCGCAGTCGGCCCCGGGATCCATGTCGGCAACACCGAACGTCTCCGGGACCTGACGATCGCCCTCGAGATCACGCGCGCGGGCCGCATCGCCTTCACGGGCGAGACGCGCACGTCGCAGATCAAGCGCTCGCTGGACGAGCTGGCCGGCTTCCTTTTCATGGAGCTGGACTTCCCGAAGGGCGCGTTGCTGTCGACGGGCACGGGCATCGTCCCGGGCCAGGATTTCTCGCTGACACACGGTGACGTCGTCGCCATCACCATCGGCGGCGTCGACGGAATCACCACCATGACGCTGGAGAACGAGGTCGCCGCCAAATCGGCGGCGGACCAAGCGCAAAGATGACAGAGTAGGCCCCCATGGCACTGGAACCTGTCTTAATCGCCGGCGAGTGGCGGCAGCCCGCCAACCCGACCGGATCCTTCAAGGCGATCGATCCCTCGACGGGCAAGTCGATGCCCGAATCGTATCCCGTGTCGTCGATCGACGACGTGATCGCGGCCTTCCGCGCCGCCGACGAGGCCGTCGCCGCGTTGCGCGCGGCCCCGGCCGACGCGATCGCGAAGTTCCTCGACGACTACGCGGCGCGCATCGAAGCCGCCGGTGAGGCGCTGGTCGATCGCGCCGCGCGCGAGACCGGCCTGCCGCGCGAGCCGCGCCTGAGCAAGGTCGAGCTGCCGCGCACGACGAACCAGCTTCGCCAGGGCGCCGCCGCCGCGCGCGAGCGCTCGTGGTGCATGGCGACGATCGATACCAAGGCGAACCTGCGTTCGTACTACGGGCCGATGGGCGGCGCGGTGGTCGTGTTCGGGCCCAACAACTTTCCGTTCGCGTTCAACTCCGTCGCAGGCGGTGACTTCGTCGCCGCGATCGCCGCCGGCAACCCGGTCATCGGGAAGGCGAACACGGGCCATCCGGGCACCAGCAAGCTGCTCGCCGAGCTGGCGCTGGAGGCGGCGCGCGGTGCCGGCCTGCCGCTCGCGATGGTGCAGCTGCTCTACCGGACGCCGCCCGACGTCGGCTACGTGCTGGTGTCGGACCCGCATGTCGCGGCGACCGGCTTCACGGGCAGCAAGGCGGCCGGCCTCAAGCTGAAGGAAAAGGCCGACCGCGCCGGCAAGCCGATCTACCTCGAGATGTCGAGCACCAACCCGGTGTTCGTGCTGCCGCGCGCGCTCGACGAGCGCGGCGACGCGATCGCCAAGGAGCTGTACGACTCGTGCGCGATGGGCGCGGGCCAGTTCTGCACGCGCCCCGGCCTCGCGGTTGTGCCGAAGGGTGACAAAGGGTCGGCGTTCGTCGGGGCGCTGACGGCCCACTTCAAGGCGGGCGCGCCGGGGACGCTGCTGGGCCCGTCGGGCGCCACCGCGATCGCGGCCGGGCTGAAGGAGCTGACGGAGAACGGCGCGCGCGTCCTCGCGGGCGGCAGCGCGGTCGCGGGCGATCGCGCGGCGTTCGAGCCGACGCTGCTCGAAGTTTCGGCGGCGCAGTTCCTGGCCGCGCCGCACGAGCTGCAGACCGAGGCGTTCGGCACGGTCAACACGGTCGTGGTTGCCGACGACGTCGCGCAGATGGCCGCGGTCGCCGACGCGCTGGAGGGCAACCTCACCGGCTGCGT
>DATMZL010000443.1:0-4139 GCA_035607075.1 Polyangia bacterium | reverse complement strand
GCATGAACCTGGCGATGTGGCCGGCGACGCTCGGCTACTTCGCCGAACAGATGATGAATCCGTGGGTGTTCCTGAACGATCCCGCGACCTCGGGCAGCCAGGCGGTCTTTTCCGATGCGACCGTCGATGCCATGAAGAAGTCCTTCATCGACAACGTCTTCGGCCGTGGGCCGGGACCTGCTTTTCGCGTCGGCGCGGTGCCATACGGGGTGCTGCCCGCCATCGCGCTGTCGCGCTGGGTGCCGGCAACCGGGGAAAACACCGTCGCGCCCGATACGATGCGCCGGCTCATCTCCTACTGGCAGTCGGCGGCCGCGGCGCTGCCCGCCGTCACGCGCGCGTCCGCCGATCCCAACACGGATCTGATGAAGGTGCTCAGTCAGAAGGCCAGCTCTGACTCCGTTTTCGTGCGCAACAGCGTGGGCGTGCAGACGGTCACAACCTTGTGGGATCTCGACGCGCTCGAATGGGGCGTTCTCCTGGACGAGATGAAGCGCATCCAGGATCCGATCCTGAACTCGCTCGCACACCTCGACTGGATAGTCTCGCGGGTCCTCGAGGTGACGTTCTTCGGCAACGCCTACCGCTACAAGGGTCCGCTCGTGACGGCGAATCCGGACGGGGGAAAGTTCGCTTCCGGGGCGAACTACCTCGCGAAGTTGGCGAGCCGCGATCTCAAGATCACGGACATCGACACCCAGGACTCGATGCCGGAGGCCGGGCCTTCGCCGAAGCCGCTGCTCTTCCTGATGCTGCGACACGCATTGCTCCTCCAGGCGGTGAAGATCGGCCGACGGATCAGTCCGCAGGCGTTCGTGAACGTGACCCGGCTGGAGGTCGAGCTCTTCGGTTTCATCAACGAGAGCCAGCTCAGCGTGATGGACCTCCTGAAGCAGTCGGATTCGGGCACCACGTTCTTCGATGTCATCAAAGATGACCCCGAGTACAAGTTCTACGCGCAGGCCATCAAGAACCTGCAAGATCTGCCGGTCCGCGATCTGGAACGGATGTTCACGGAGAGTCTGGATCTCGGCGCGCATCGGCTCGACGCGTGGATCACCGCGCTTGGCACCCGGCGGCTGCGTCTGAACGCAATCGAGCGGGCCTTCGAGAACTACGTCGGCGGCTACGGGTGGGTGGAGGACGTTCGGCCGGCGTCACGGGGAACGCGCACGGTCGAGGGGTTCACCGCCGAGGTCCAGTCCAACAGCGGCGGGTTCATTCATGCCCCGTCGATGCGCCACGCGAAGGCGGCGGCGATCCTGCGCAGCGGGCGCATGGCGGAGAAGAGCGATCCGACCAAGTACGCCATCGAGCTGCCATCGGAGCGCGCCCGGCGCGCGCACCGGCTCACGGACGGCATGCGCAACGAGCAGCCGCTGGGCGCGCTGCTGGGCTACGAGTTCGAGAAGGGAATGCGCGCCCGCGGCGTCAACGGCACGGAGGGTTTCATCCTCGCCCTGCGCAAGCTCTACCCGCTGGTCGCGCACAAGGCGGGGATCGACGGCACCGATCCCTCCGACCAGGTCGCCGCGCGCAACGTCGTCGACGGCAAAGTGTTGCGCGAGACGGCGGCGCCGATCGGTCCGGGGCTGCCGTTCGGCAGCCAGGGCCTGCCCCCCACCTTCTCGGACGGCGAGAAAGCGATCACGGCGGAGGTCGCCCGCCTGAGCGAGATCGTCGACAGCCTGGCGGATCTCGCGCTGTCCGAGACGGTGTTTCAGGTCGCGGGCGGCGACGTCAGCACCGCCGGCGCGGTGATGAGCGCGCTTTCCGACGGCGAGCGCCCGCCCGAACCGGAGATCACCCTGTCTCCGACCGTCGGAGCTGCGGTCAGCCATCGCGCGTCGCTGATCTTCCAGGGCATTGCCAATCCCGCCGCCGTCGCCGGCTGGTCCGTCACCACGCCGCGCTCCCGCCTGGAGCGGTTCCTGGACGGCTATGTGGCCAACCTGCTCGGAACCATCGACGACGTCACCGCAAAGATCGAATACACCCAGGGAGGGACGGCGAAGACCGACCCCGCGTTCCAGCTTTCCAAGCTGGCAATCGGGGCGCTCGATTTCGTGGCGCTCGCGCAGGCGCCGGCGACGGCCGGGCAGGGCTCGGTGCTCGATCGCCGCTTGAAGGATGCCTTCCTCGCCCAGACCGCCAACGCGGGCGCCACGATCACCAAGATCACCTACAACCCACCGCCCGCGGCGACCCCGACCACGCCTCTCGGTCGCAGCATTCCGCAGCTGCTCGAGGTCGCGCGCGCGATCGCGACCGTCATCGGCAACGCGCGCGAGATGCGCCCGGCCGACCTGCGGCGGGCGGAGGATACGTTCGACACCGCCACCCTCGACGGCGTGCTCACGTTCGCGTTCAACGACATCGTCCAGGGCAGGATCGTCGGGGCGTCCACCGCGCTGACCTCCGCGCTGCAAGCGCTGGATGGCGACCCGCGCGCGGGTCTCAAGAGCGCGGCGGACTTCGTGCCCGAGGCATTTCCCGATCCGGACGCAACCGACGCGGAGCTGACCGCCGCCGTCGACGGCGCCAGGGCGGAGCTCTTGCGCCGGCAGGCCGACTTCAACGCCGCTCAGCTCCCGTTCGCGAACACCAACCTCGCCCCCCAGATCGACGGCGCGGTGACCGGCCTGCGCATCGTCTTCGGTCGAAGCACGATCGCGATCGTCCCGCCGTTCGCGATCAGCTGGAGCCAGGAGCTGTTCCAGTCACTCAAAGACCAGAACCCGGCCAGCGCACCGCCGGACGTGCGCCGCACTCCAGAGCGGTATCTCCAGCAGGTGATGCGCGTCCGGGATCGGCTCGGATCATGGCGCAGAGTCGGTCTCTACGCGGGCGCGCTGGGGCGGACTGCCGCGCCGCTCACGGTCGCCCAGCTTCCATTCGTCGCAGGGGAGCCGTGGGCCGGGCACTCGGTCCCCGAGCAAGGTCGGCTGTCGTTGCTGCTGCTGTCAGGCGACCGGAACCCGCCGCTGGTGCCAGATACGACGAAGACCTGGCGCGGGCTGATTCTCGACGAGTGGACCGAGACCGTGCCGGGCAACAAGGTGCAGACCGGACTCGCTTTTCACTATGACAGTCAGGCCGCCAAGGCACCGAACGTCATCCTGACCTGCGTTCACTCGGGAGCGCCCGCCCCCTCGGGCCAGAACACCTGGAGCTTCACCGAGCTGGAGGCGATCGTCAACGAGACCATCGACCTGGCGCGCATCCGTCCGGTCGACAGCGATCAGATCGCGCTCGGCCAGTTGATGCCGGCGGTCGTGCTCGCCGCCAATACCCAGAACAAGACCATCAGCACGCTGTTCCCGAATTCCACGCTCGAGATCCCTCCCATCATCGTCGGATAGGTCGCCATGGCATCAATCACCACATGGGCACGGATGGTTCCGGTCTCGCGCTCCAGCGATCTGGAGAGCGCGGTTGCGGTGGAGGTCCGGGATCCCCTCTGGATACTCGCCGTGCAGAGGCGCAGCGGCGAGCTGAGGGGCGAAGACACCGGCACGCCCGCATTCGTTCGCGTCGGCTACCGATCGACTGGCCTCAACGATCTGGTCCTGACGGCCAGCAACGGCGCGATCAAGACGATCGCGCTGGACACGCACGCACCGATCGAGGCCCAGATCCTGCCCGAGGCGCACGGCAGCGACATAGCAACCCAGGTCGAGCTGGCGCTGATGCTGTTCCGGTTGATCGACGAGGCGTTCAGCAACCCGGACGACGCCAAGAAAGTGAAGAACGCGTACATCGGCGCTGCCGGGTTCGGGTTGGATGCTCCGGCGGACAGCGCCTTCGATCCGGTCGACGAGGGGAGCAGCGCATTCACGGACGTGGCGACGGGCCGCACGTGCAACGGCGTCAAGGCGTACCAGTTCGCCAAAGACAACAACAAGGTCCCGCCCGAGGTGCAAGCGCAGCTGCAACCAGGCCAGTCTCTGACACCGGTCCTGCAGGCCTTCGTGTCTTGGGTCGAGGATGCGTTCGGCCTGATCGGCAACGACGACGATCCGGCGGGATGGAACGCGAAGCGCCTCGACTACGACGTGAAGATGCGGTTCGGCGCCGGCAACGCCGTCACGCTCGCCGTTCACCCGAACGAAAACGGATCGGTCGACTGGTCGTCGTTC
>DATMZL010001373.1:0-3273 GCA_035607075.1 Polyangia bacterium | reverse complement strand
CGCGAACAGCTCATCGACTACATCCGGATGACGGTCGTGCACGCGGGTGGGATCACCCACCTCACGCGGATCGCCCACCTCGCGGAGCTGTACGGCGTGCGGACCGGCTCGCACGGCGCCACGGATCTGTCGCCGGTCTGCATGGCGGCGGCGCTTCACTTCGATCTGGCGGTTCACAACTTCGGAATCCAGGAGTACATGCGACACAGCGACGACACCGACCGCGTCTTCCCGCACGCTTACAAGTTCGGCGCCGGAGCGCTGCACCCGGGCGAGGCGCCCGGGCTGGGCGTCGACGTCGACGAGGCGCTGGCGGCGAAGTACCCCTACGACCCGGCCTACTTGCCGACGGCGCGCAAGCTGGACGGAACGGTGCACAGCTGGTGATGGCTGCCGCGTTCGAATTCCCGTTCCAGGACCCCGACCTGCCGATCGACGCGCGCGTCGACGATCTGGTCGGGCGGATGACGGTCGCGGAGAAGGCGTCGCAGATGCTGCACGAGGCGCCGGCGATCGAGCGGCTGGGCATTCCGCCGTACAACTGGTGGAACGAGGGGCTGCACGGCGTCGCGCGCGCCGGCATCGCGACGGTGTTCCCGCAGGCGATCGGGTTGGCGGCGATGTTCAACGCGGAGCGGCTGCATGAGGTCGCGGTCGCGATCTCCGACGAGGCGCGCGCCAAGCACCACGAGTTCCTGCGCCAGGGTGACCACGGCATGTACAAGGGGCTGACGTTCTGGTCGCCCAACATCAACATCTTCCGCGACCCGCGCTGGGGGCGCGGCCACGAGACCTACGGCGAGTGCCCGTACCTGACGGCGCGGCTCGGCGTCGCGTTCTGCCGCGGGCTGCAGGGCGACGACCCGACGCACTTGAAGGTGGTTGCGACGCCCAAGCACTACGCGGTGCACAGCGGGCCGGAGGGGCTGCGCCACAGCTTCGACGCGGTGGTCAGCGAGAAGGACCTGCGCGAGACGTATCTGCCGGCGTTCGAGGCGTGCATCACCGAGGCGAAGGCCGAGAGCATCATGGCGGCGTACAACCGGACGAACGGGGAGCCGTGCTCGGGCAGCCCGACGCTGCTGGGGAAGATCTTGCGGGGGGAATGGAAGTTCGACGGGTACGTCGTCAGCGACTGCTGGGCGATCAAGGACTTCCACGAGAGCCACAAGGTGACGAAGTCGTGGGAGGAGTCGGCGGCGATGGCGGTGAAGGCGGGATGCGACCTGAACTGCGGGTGCGCGTACGAGCACATTCCGTTCGCGTTCGCGGAGGGGCTGCTCGTCGAGGCGGATCTGGACGTTTGCATCAAGCGGCTGATGCGGTCGCGGATGAAGCTGGGGATGTTCGACCCGCCGGCGCGCGTGCGGTGGGCGGCAATCCCGTACGAGAGGAACGACTGCGACGCGCACCACGCGCTGGCGCGGGCGGTGGCGCGCGAGTCAATCGTGCTGCTGAAGAACGAGAGGGGCTTGCTGCCGCTGCGGAAGGACGTCGGCAAGATCGCGGTGATCGGGCCGAACGCGTACGACCCGCACGTGCTCATCGGAAACTACTTCGGGATCCCGTCGCGGGCGGTCACGCCGCTGGACGGCATCCGCGCGGCTGTGTCGCCGCAGACGCGCGTGACATACACCGACGGGTGCAAGCTGCAGGGGACGAAGACGGATGGGCTGGGGCGCGCGGGGAATCTGTCGGAGGCGGTCAGCGTCGCGGCGCGCGCGGACGTCGTGGTGTTGTGCCTGGGGTTGTCGGCCGACATCGAGGGTGAGCAGGGCGACGCCAGCAACTCGGAGGCGGCGGGCGACAAGATCGATCTGAAGCTGCCGGGGTTGCAGCAGCGGTTGCTGGAGATGATCGTCGCGCTCGGCAAGCCGGTGGTGCTGTGCGTGCTGGCGGGCAGCCCGCTGGACCTGACGTGGGCGCAGGACCACGTGCCGGCGATCGTGTACGCGTGGTACCCGGGCGGAGAAGGCGGCGCGGCGCTGGCCGACGTGCTGTTCGGTGACGTGTCGCCGGCGGGGCGGCTGCCGATCACCTTCCCGCGGTCGCTGGACGACGTGCCTTACTTCGGGAGCTACGCGATGAAGGGGCGGACGTACCGTTACGCGGAGAAGACGCCGCTCTATCCGTTCGGGTATGGGCTGTCTTACGCTCGTTTTCGTTATTCGGACATCGCCGTGTCGAGCGCGCGGGTGCGGGCCGGCGACACCCTGACGGTGTCAGCGACCGTCGAGAACGTCGGCAAGGTTCCCAGCGACGAGGTCGTCCAGCTCTACGTCAAGGATCTGGAGGCGTCGTGCGTCGTGCCGCTGCACGATCTCCGCGGCTTCACGCGCGTCCGCCTGGGCCCAGGCGAAGCGCAAACAATCACCTTCGACCTCACCCCGCGCGATCTGACGATGGTCAACGAGTCGGGCAAGCGCGTCCTCGAACCCGGCCGCTTCCGCGCCACCATCGGCGGCAGCCAACCCGACCCCCGCAGCATCGAACTCCTCTCCCAAGCCCCCGCCTCGATCGAATTCACCCTCGAACCGCACCAAGGTTGATTTTCACGACACTTTGGGGCGCGGGCGCCGAAGACTCGGCGTGTCGATCCCCCGCGAGGTTCTGCCTGGACAGACGTACATGATTACGCGCCGCTGTACGCAGCGGCAGTTCCTGATGCGGCCGGACCAGCAGACCAACAATGCGTTCATCTATTGTCTGGCTGAAGCGGCCACTCGTTACCGCATTCAGGTGCTCTTCACGATCGCGATGAGCAACCATCACCACACAGGCATCCACGACCCGCACGGAAACTACCCGGCATTCCTCGAGCACTTCCACAAGCTTTTCGCCAAGTGTCAGAACTCTCTCCGCGGTCGATGGGAGAACTTTTGGTCGTCTGAACAGACCAGTGTCGTCCGGTTGGTCGATCCGAACGACGTCATCGAAAAGATGACGTACGCGCTGACGAACCCGGTGAAGGACGGACTGGTCGAGAAAGCCCATCACTGGCCGGGCGTCAGCTCGCTCGCACCGATCGTCCACGGCAAACCGCTCGCTGCATCCCGTCCGAAGCATTTCTTTCGAGAGGAAGGCGTCATGCCCGAAACCGTCGAGCTGTTTTTCGCGCGTCCGCCCGAATACGGCCACCTCAGCGCAGCGGAGTTCGGCGCGCTCGTGACCGATCGAATTCGACAGGTCGAAGAAGTTGTTGCCGTCGAACGAAGGCGCAACGGAGCGACAGTGGTTGGTCGTAAAAGCATCCTGCGCCAGCCTTGGAGTGAT
>DATMZL010001635.1:0-2510 GCA_035607075.1 Polyangia bacterium | reverse complement strand
GCCGATCACGAACTGGCCGAGCAGCTTGATCTTGCCGGGCAACCCTTTCTTGTTCTTGCGCGACAGCTTCAGGTAGTCGTCGACGAAGCCGATCGCGCCGTAGCCGACGGTGACGAGCAGCGCCAGCCAGACAAGCGTGCTGCGCAGGTCGCACCACAGGACCGTCCCGGCGCAGAGCGCCATGATGATGAGCGCGCCGCCCATCGTCGGCGTCCCTTTCTTCGACGCGTGGCTGGCCGGGCCGTCGTCGCGGATCAGCTCACCCAGCTGGCGCTCGCGCGCGCGACGGATGAACCAGGGCGCGACCATGAACGTGATCAGCAGCGACGTCAGCGTCGCCAGGCCGATGCGCGTCGACACGTAGCGGAAGACGTTGGCGCCCGGAAGGCGCTCGCGCAGCGCATGGAAGAGGTGAAACAGCATGGGTTCTCTAGAGTGCTCCTCGCAGGGCGTCGACGACACGTTCCAGGCGCATGCCGCGCGATGCTTTCACGAGAATCCAGTCGCCGGGCGCGGACCAGGATGCCATCAAGGCCGCCGCTTCCTCCGGCGAGCCGGCGCCCTGCGCCCGTTCCGCGGCCAGGCCGCCGGCGCGCGCGCCGTCGGTGATCGCGCCCGCGAAGTTGCCCAGCGCGACGACACCCGCCAGACGCACGCCCGCCTCGCGTCCCAGCACGCGGTGCAGCTCCTCGGACTCGGGCCCGATCTCCAGCATGTCGCCGAGCACAGCGAACGCGCGCGCCCAGCCCCCGGCACCGCCGACGGCGGCGACCACCGTCGCGATCGCCGCGCTCATCGAGGCCGGGTTCGCGTTGTAGCAGTCGTCGAGGATCGTGCGGCCGCCCGCGGGCACCATCGCCGAGCGGTGCGGCGGCAGCGCGACCTTCTCCAGCGCGGACGCCGCCGCCAGCGGCGCGACGCCCGCCGCCCGCGCCACCGCCAGCGCCGCCGCGCCGTTCGACGCGTTGTGGGCGCCCGCGAGGGGGAGGCGAACGACCAGCGGCACGTCCTGCGACGCGTAACGGACGACGGCGCCCTGCGCGCCCGCCGCGGAGACCTCGAGCACGCGCACGTCGCCGGCGGAAC
The DNA here is from genome assembly GCA_035607075.1 of Polyangia bacterium. GTDB lineage: Bacteria > Myxococcota_A > Polyangia > Fen-1088 > Fen-1088 > JADGRB01. The sequence continues at coordinate 1,424 of DATMZL010001635.1, read as the reverse complement.
GTCCGTTGAACGTGAGGCGCCGGTCGGCGCGCACGTGCGCCGCCTGCGCCGTGATCAGCGGATCGGTCGCAGGCAGCACGGCCCAGCCGTCGGGGCCGAGGCCGGCGAAGAGCTCGCCCTTGGCGCGCGCGATGTCGGCCAGGGAATGCAGGCGTTCGAGGTGCGCGGCGCCAACGTTGGTGATCACGCCGATGTGCGGGCGCGCGACCTCGGCCAGGTAGGCGATCTCACCGTGGCCGCGCATCGCCATCTCCAGCACCCATGCCGCTTCATTCCCGGTCGCGGACAGAATGGTCAGCGGGAGGCCGACGTCGGTGTTGAAGCTGCCCGCGGTGCGGCAGACTGCGCCGAGCGGGCTGAGGGCGGCCGCGCACAGCTCCTTGGTCGTCGTCTTGCCGTTGGATCCGGTGACGCCGACGACCAGGCCCTTGAACGCGGCGCGGGCGGCGCGCGCCACGTCGCCCATCGCCCGACGCGGATCGTCGACGGCGATGATCGTGACGCCGTCGCAGCCCGCCGGAACGCCGCGCGGGCGCGCGACGACGATCGCGGCGGCGCCGGCCGCGGCCGCCTGGGCGGCGAAGTCGAAGCCGTCGACGCGCTCGCCCGGGAACGCGAAGAACAGCTGCCCGGGCGCGACGGCGCGGCTGTCGTGGTTCGCGCCGGCGAAGTCGGTCGCGCGCGTGCCCGGCTGGACGACCGTGCCGTTCATGGCGCGCGCCGCCCACTCCAGCGAGCGGCGGGCGGGCGTCGCGCTGGTCGCCACGGTCGTCATGAGGCGGCTGCCAGCGCGGCCGCCGCCTCCTCGCGATCGTCGAAGTGGTGCTTGGTGGTGCCCAGGATCTGGTAGTCCTCGTGGCCCTTGCCGGCGATCAGCAACACGTCGCCGGCCGACGCGGCCGCCGCGGCCAGCCGGATCGCGGCGCGCCGGTCGACCTCCGCGTGGTAGCCGCGCGTCGCGGCCGCCAGCTCGCCCGCCGACAGCTTGGGCGCGCTGGTGCGCCGGACGCCCTCCAGCACCATGTCGACGATCGCCGCCGGATCCTCCGTGCGCGGGTTGTCGGAGGTGACGATGGCCAGATCCGCGTCGCGCGCCGCGATCTCGCCCATCATCGGTCGCTTGCCGCGGTCGCGGTCGCCGCCGCAGCCGAACACGACGATCAACCGCCGCGTCGTCTTGATGGGGACCCTCGAAGGGTCCCCACGCCCCCCCGCGATGGACTCGGGCAGGCGAAGCCCGCCCTCGTCCGACGCGATCACGCCGCGCATCGCCGCGATCGCGCGCTCGAGCCCGTCGGGCGTGTGCGCGTAGTCGACCACGCACAGCACGCCGCGCGTGTTGGCGACCTTCTCCAGCCGTCCCGGCACCGCGACGCCGGCCGCGCCGCGCGCGATCGCCTCGGCGGGGAGGCCGCGCCCGATCG
>DATMZL010001429.1:0-4759 GCA_035607075.1 Polyangia bacterium | reverse complement strand
CGGTTGCGGCAGCGACGGGCAGAAGATGGTGATGAACCACGATGCGGGGCCGGACGTCGCGATGACCGACATCTCGGGTTGGTTCATGCAGACGTCTTACGAGACCGGCGCCTGCGACATGACGCAGCCCTCGACGCTGGGATCGCCGTTCATCTGGGTCGAGCACCAGATGAATCGCTACGTCGTCCACGCCTGCACGGGCTCGACCGAGGCCGATTGCACCGGGACGTACTTTTACGATTTCACGCAGCCGATCGAGAACGGATGGCACGCCGAAGGCGGCACCGCGCTCTTCAGTCAGGGCTGCACGCTGACCGTCGAGCGGACCGACCTGACGGTCATCGGCAACGACCTGCGCGCGACGTCGTTCACCGTCCAGGTCAACAAGGACATCATGGAGGCGCAATGCACAGTCGACGCGGCCCTGGCGCTGACGTCGCCCTGCACGTACCAGGTCGCGATGAACGGAACGCGCCTCTGAGCGGTCGTTAGCCCGGCGGCCAGGTCAGCGGGCGTCCGGCGAGCACGTGCAGGTGGACGTGGAAGACCGACTGGCCGGCGCCAGGCCCCGCGTTCATGACGACGCGAAATCCGTCGACGGCTTGGCCGCTCTCGGCGGCGCGCTTCGCGGCGACGACCATCATGCGGCCATACATCGCGGCGTCCTCGGGCTTCGCGTCGGCCAGCGTCGCGACGTGGCGGTTCGGCACCACCAGCTCGTGCAGCGGCGCCTTCGGGCCGATGTCCTTGAACGCGAACACCTCGTCGTCGCGGTAGGTGATCGCCGACGGAATCTTGCCGTCGCGGATCTTGCAGAACAGGCAGTCGTCGTTGCTCATCGGCCTAGCCTACGGCACATTTCAAAAAAAGTAGCCGCACACTCGCGCTTCGCGCGAGAGCGGCAAGCCGACGGCACATTTTAAAAAAGTAGCCGCACACGCGCGCTTCGCGCGAGAGCGGCAAGCCGACGGCACATTTTAAAAAAGTAGCCGCACACTCGCGCTTCGCGCGAGAGCGGCTAATCTGCCACGAGCGCGCGAAGGCGGGCGACGGTTTCCGCGAACGGCGCGCTCTCGTCCGTGCGCTGGCGCAGGAACGCGGTGATCGCGTCCATCGCGGCGATGGCGCGGTCGGTGAGCGGATCGGCGCCGCGCTGATACGCGCCGAGCAGGATCAGATCGCGCTGGCGTTCGTAAGCTGCCAGCAACTCGCGCAGGCGCTGGGCGGCGGCGCGGTGGGCGGGCTCGGCGATCGCGTTCATCAGCCGTGACAGCGACGGCAGCACGTCGACGGCGGGCCACTGGTTCCGGGCCGCGATGTCGCGCGACAGGATGACGTGTCCGTCGAGGATGCCGCGCACCTCGTCGGCGATCGGCTCTTCCATGTCGCCCCCCGCGACAAGTACGGTGTAGAGCGCGGTGATCGATCCGTGCGCGTTGGTCCCGGTCCGCTCCAGCAGCCGCGGCAGCAGCGCGAATACGCTTGGTGGGTAGCCCTGGCGCGCCGGCGGCTCGCCCGCCGCCAGACCGACCTCGCGCTGTGCGCGCGCCACGCGCGTGATCGAATCCAGCATGAAAAGCACGCGCTTTCCTTGATCGCGGAAGTACTCGGCGACGGCGGTCGCCACGAACGCCGCCTTCAGGCGCACCAGGCTGGGCGCGTCGCTGGTCGCGCACACGACGACGGATCGCGCGCGGCCCGCGGCGCCCAGCGATTCCTCGAGGAAGTCGACGACCTCGCGGCCGCGCTCGCCGACCAGCGCGATCACGTTGACGTCCGCCTCCGTCTGGCGCGCGATCTGCCCCATCAGCGTCGATTTGCCGACGCCCGAGCCGGCGAAGATGCCGACGCGCTGGCCCTCGCCGACGGTCAGCAGCGCGTCCAGCACGCGCACGCCCAGCGGCAGCGGCCGGCTGACGCGCGGGCGCGACAGTGGATCGGGGGCGGCGCGATCGACGGTCCACTCGCGCGCGTCGGCGCCGTGAATTGGCCCGGCGCCGTCGATCGGTTGGCCCAAGCCGTCGAGCACACGCCCGAGCAGGTGGTCGGAGACGCCGATCGAGAACGGACGGTTGGTCGGCGTCACGAGCGAGTCGGGGCCGATGCCCGCCGCTTCCCCCAGCGGCATGAGCACGATCTCCTCGCCCCGAAAGCCGACGACCTCGGCGCCGAGCGGCGGCGGTTCCGGCCGCCGGCCGCCGCCGCGATCGGCGGACGAGATCGTGACGACCTCGCCGATGCGGACGCCCGGGACCGACGCGCGAATCACCAGCCCGGTCACCTCGGTGACGCGGCCGGATTCGCGGCGCGGCGTCGCCGCCTCGAGGCGCGCGAACGCTTTCCCGAGATCGATGTCAGGCATGTGTCTGTTCCGTGAGCGCGCGCTCCAGCGCGGCCAGCTGCGTTTCCAGACGCGCGTCGACGCGGCCGACGGCGGTCTCGATGACGCAACCGTGACGGCCGACGGTCTCGTCGCTGACGATCTCCAGCGCCGCCGCCCGCGGCGCGCGGCCGGCGAGCGCGTCCCGCCGCGCTGTCACCGCGGCCGCGTCGTCGGGGTGAACGCGAACGCGCACCCAATCGCCGCGCGGCCGGCACGCCTCCAGCGCGGCGCCGGCGATCTCGGCCATCAGCTCGGGCGCCAGCGCCACCGCGCGGCCCACGACCTGCTCGGCCATCTTCGTCGCCAGGGCGATCGCGGTCGGGGTCGCCGCCTCGCTCAGGCGCGCGGCGTGCGCGCGCGCGTCGGCGAGCAGCGCCGCCAGCTCCGCCGCCGCTTCCGCGCGCCCCTGCTCGCGCCCCTGCCGCACCGCCTCGTCGCGCGCGGCGATCGCCTGCGCGCGGATCGCCTCGGCTTCGGCGCGCGCGCCGGCGAGCAGCGCGGCCGCCTCGTCGCGCGCCCCGAGCGTCGCCGCCGGCAGCACGCGTCCCGCTCCGCTGACGATCCGTCCCATCCCCGCGCTTTCTACTCTCCGACGTCGCCCGCCGCCAGCAGCCGCCGCCCGAGCGCGATCGGCAGGCGCTGCGCGATCGCGGCCAGCGCCGCCGGCCCCTCGGCTTCCAGCAGCGCGCGCGCCATCGCCTCCGCGCCGCGCGTCTCGATCGCGCGCACGATCGCGTCGGCCGGCAGCGCGGCCAGCTCGCGTGCGATCGGCGTCGTCGGCGCGCCCGCGCCCGCGAGCGGTACAAGCCCCGCGAACACGACCCGTTGCAGCGCCGTCGCGCCCGGTCCCGCGCCATCGCTGTCGCGCGCGACCTCGCGTGCGTCGTCGCCGCGCGCGCGCACCACCTCGGCGGCGACACGGCGAACCTCCTCGGGAAGATCGGCGGTCACGGCGCGCACGACCGGCGACGGTTCGCGTTCCAGCCGTTCGCGCAGCCAGTCCGGGTGAATGCTCTCGATGCCGGCCGGCACGGGCGCCCGCACCAGCGCGGTCAGCGCCGCTATCGCCGCCGCGCGGGCCGCGCGTGGCTCGCCGGCCAGCGCGGCGAGCGCCGCCGCGCAGCGCGCGCCCGACCCCCCGCCCGAGCGGGCCTCCAGCTCCGCCGGCGGCGTCCTCGCGAGCACGGCGCCGAGCACCAGGCCCTTTTCCTCGAGCGAAAGCGCCGCCACCGCGGGATGCACGACCCGACCTCTAGAACGACCACCCGATATTCAAGTTGAGCAGCGGGATCCAGGTCTTGTTGCTTTGCCCGTTGTCCGCCTGCGCGCTGACGTGCTCGACGCCCAGCTGTCCGTCGAACGTGAACCCGACGTCGGTCGCGATCTTGTAGCCGAGGAACGGTCCCACCGCGAGGCCCTCGCCGCTCGCCGAAAGCCGGTCGTCCGAAAGATGTAGGTAGAGGAGCTCGCCGCCGATCTGCATGCCGTGGCGGAAGTCGCCGACGACGTACGCGCGCACCTGGCCGCCCGCTTCCCACACGGTGGCGCTGATTCGGCTGATGCTGGGGTTGGTGTTGTTTGGATCGCTGTACTTCCCGGCGCCGCCGATCAAGGCGACGCCGATCTTGTCGTGCACGCGCGCCTCACCGGTCAGCTCGACGATCGGAAACAAGAGGTGGATCGGAGAGATCGTCAACGAGAAGACTTTGCGCGGGTGCTCCGGCGGAGGCGGTGGCTGCATCGCGCCGGGCGGCGCGTAGACGCCGGGCGGCGGATAGCCGGGCGGCGGATAGCCGGGCGGCGGATAGCCCGCAGGCGGCGGATAGCCCGCAGGCGGCGGATAGCCGGCGGGCGGCGGATAGCCGGCGGGCGGCGGGTTTGCCTGCGCCGCCGCGCGCGTTGAAATGAACATGCCGACGACCAGTCCAAGCAACACCCAGCGCGCCATCGGCGCATTGTCCACCGCACGCCGGCTGATCACAACTCGCCGCCGTCGCCGTCGCCTCCATGCCGTCCCGGATCAGAGCGATACGCGGCGGTCCCCGATCTCCCGCCGCGGCCGGGCCGACTTATTTTTTCGGCTGCTGGTTCTCGGTGGGGCATCGGTGGAAATGGCTGGGCTTGGCCGTCGGCGCCGCGTGGACGTGCGCAGGCGCCGGTTGCCAGCCACGCCGGCTGGATCACGCCGCAGAGCGTGACGCGAACCCTGGAAGCGCGACGGTCGGCGCATCATCTGACGCCGGAGTCGCCGGCCCGGGTCTCGGCGAGTCCCGCGCGGATGCAGGATCGCCAGCCGCTGTCGACGGCGCGACCGACGACGGAGGACAACGTGTGGGCGCCTGCACGCCCGCGTCGCCCTTCCGGTGGCGCGCGATC
>DATMZL010001629.1:0-4534 GCA_035607075.1 Polyangia bacterium | reverse complement strand
CCGTCGAAGAAATAGCACTCCTCGAGATCGTTGAATTCGCTCGTCGCGCTCTTGCCTGGTGGCAGGACGGCGTAGTCGGAGTCCTGCGCCGCGAGCTTGCGCGAGGAGCACGCGAAGGGGATGACTCGTCCGCGTTTGCCGACCAGCTTCAGCCGGATCTCGCTCACGGGCTCTCGAGAGGAGTCCTCCTCGCTGGACATGCGCTTGTTGATCCAGAGCGGTGACTTGCCTCGGTTCGTCAGCGTGAACGTCAATCCGACCGCGCCCCGCGTCTTGTTTGCCGTCACCGAAAACGACGCCCCGGGCGCCTGCGCGGACGCTTTCCGCGGGCTCCCGCACGACAACGCGGTCACGGCCAGAGCCGTCCAGAGTACGCGGTTGAGGGCTGTCATTGCCATGAGCATACGGTCTTCGGACATTTGTCGTCCTCGAGAAGCTCATAGATGCCGTGATTCACCCGGTCGAAGTACTCGGGACTCGTCCGCCGCAGGTGTTCGTAATTAATCTTGATCTGCCTGTCGATCCTGCCCAGCTGCTTGTCGGTCAGCTTGTTCTTCACCCGGTTGTTGTATTCCTTCAAATAGGCTTCCAGCTCGTTCACGCTTTCCGCGTCGTGGTGACCGGGCTTGAAGTGCTGGCCTTCCTTCACCTGTTTGAGGTGGACTGATTCGTGATCGATCGTGCTCCGAAGGTCCGGTTCTGAGTCGAGCGACGGATTGCCAAACTTCGTCCGCCCGTGAGGCGAGGTCACGGCATAGTCTTTGATCTTGTCGTCGTACGTCGAACGCGCGGCGGATTCCGGATACTCCTTGAGGATGTCGTCGTATTGCTTCATCGTCAGACGCTTTCCGCCTCCGCCGCTCCCTTCTTTCATCGAGGATCCTGCTTCGTCGTCGCTCTCGACCGCCGTCCGGAACTCGCCGACCTCAGCCTCCTTGGCGTCGCTGCCGGCTCCCCCTTGTGCCTCCGCCGAGTAGGCCTCCGAGACCAAATTCGAATTCATCCCTGCGATCACCCCGGCCTCGACCGCCCCGGTGATGACGCCGAAGAAGAAACTTCCGGCGGACAGATGGCCGCCCAATACGGCGGTTGTGATCGCGGTCGATGTCATGGAAGCGAAGGCGCCACCGACCATGGCGGCACCGACGCCCCCGCCCAACCCTTGCGTTATGGCACCGCCAACGGCGCCTCCTACGAACCCGGCCGCTATGCCTATCGCGCTCGCCGAGATGATCTGGTTCGCGCTGGCGCCGGCCATGTACATCGTCGTGGCTGTGTAGCTGATCATGACGATGTATGCGGCGGCACACGCAGCGGCCGCGTACCCGCACGCGCCGCTGACCACGACACCCAGCAACACGCCGAAGGCGAATTGCGCGGGATTGAATTGACCGCCGGTTGATCCGTAGTACCCGGTCGGATCGGTGTACCGGAGCGGGTTGTTCAGGACGTAGCTGTAACGGTTGTAACTCTGCAGGTCGGCGACGAACTGAACGTTCGGGTCCGGCGAAAGGAAGCGGCCCAGTACCGGGTCGTAGACGCGGCCGTTCATGTTGACCAGGCCGACGCCTGGGATGGTTTCGTGGCTCGTGAATTCGCGGTGACCCGGCAGGAGTTGGAACGACGCGGGATCAGCCGGGCGGCCATCTGGCGATCGTCGCGCGCCCCACGGATCGTATCCCGCGACGGTCGGCGCGCTGCCGGGTTGCGCCGCGCTCACGACGTGGCCTCGCTCATCGCTCATGGCTGTCACCGATCCGAGGTGGTCGAAGTGATAGAAGGACAGCGTTGGCGTGCTCGTGTGGCGAACGATCTTGAGCGCGAACGCGTTGCCGTTGTGCGCGCCGGCGGCGTAGAGGAAGTGCGTGTGCTCGGCGACGCCGTCCTTGGTCGTGCGCTCGTAGATGCTCTTGCCGGTCCCTCCCAGCCCGACGTACACGGTCCGAGCGATCGTGCCGCCGTCCGAAGCCTCCTGCACGACGCGATTGCCGTCGGCGCCGTAGAGAAAGTCGACGCCGTTGGCGCCGCTCTGAATGTGCGTGACCTTGTTCGCGAGGTTGTAGGTCACCTCATGGTTGTTGCCGCTCGTCATGTTGCCGTTCGCGTCGTACTGAAACTGGCTGCCACCGTCGAACGTGCACACCGCGTGCGGCCCGCCGGTCTGGCAACCGCCCGCCGCGCCGTACGTGTATCCCTTGCCCGCCTTGGTTGTCAGGTTGCCGCGCAAATCGATCTCGTACGCCTCGTTGTATTGATCCGAGCCGACGTTGACCGTGGCGTTTCGCAGGCGATTGATCTTGTCGTAGCTGAAGATCTCCTCGGACGTCGCGCCGTTGACCTCGTCGGTGCGCAAGCGGCGGCGCAGGTTACCGACCTCGTCGAACTGGTTCGACCAGCGCTGGATGATGGTGTCGCCGTCGGCGTGCGCGACGCTCTGGGCGGCCATCATCCACCCGGTGGCCGGGTTCCGTTTCGTGGTGGTCTCGACGCCGTTCCCCGCGACCTCGGACGTCACCTGACCCGCGGCATCACGCGACCTGACGGCCCAGTAGACGCGCGAGCTGTCGATCGCATCGGAGACGTAATGGAGGAAGCCGAGGCTCGAGTAGTTGTACTGAACGGCGAACCGATCAGTGTCGACCCGCGGGTAGGTCACGACGCTGTCCCGGCCCAGGCTGTCGTAGGCCCGGTTGGTCGCGAAAGTTTCGCCGTCGATGCAATCGTACGTGTCCTCGAGATCGCCGAAGGCGTTGTACGTCAGCGAACGCACCGCCCTCTTCTCCCCTGACGGCAGATCATAGGACGCGTCGCACGTGCCCCGATATTTGTCGTTCGGCTCGCTGACCATCGCGGCCAGCTTCCCGATGCCCGCGCCCGGCGCGCGGTCGTACGCCCATTTTGTCTCGTTTTCCGTCGCGTCGTCACGACGACTGAGGATGCGTCCGAGCTTGTCGTACGTCATCGAGAGCGTCTTTCGGTTGGCGTCGGTCTGGCTCACAAGGTTGCCGAAGATGTCGTACGTGTAATGCCACTCGCCCATATCCGGGTCCTGCACTATCCGGCGCCGCCCGCGAACGTCGTACTCGAGGTGGGTGTGGTTCGGGCCGTCGAAGGCGTCGGTGAGGTTGCCCTCGGCGTCGTAGATGTAGCTGATGTTCGTGTTCGTGCCGTCGACGAGCGTCTGGACCAGTTGCACCTTGCCGATGACGTTCTTGGTCTCCGTGCGCTGCTGCGCGAAGAGGTTCGCGCCGTCCTCACCGTCGATGTTCTGCACGGTCTGGACCGTCGTTCCGTAGTACGAGAAGCCCTGGATGGACCGGCGATTGACCGTGCTGCCGTCGATGGACCCGAGATCGCGAACGACCGACAGGACCCGATTGGCCTCGTCATAGGTGGTCGTCGTGAGGAAGATGGGGTCAGAGCTGCCCAGGGTCCGAACGGCCGCTATTTGCGACGCGCGTCCCCACCGGTCGTAAGTCGTTGACGGCGCCTCCGAGAAACCGCCGTCGAACGTCCGACCGCGGCCGCCGATGGACCTTCCGAACGCGTCTGCGTAACTCCAGCTCGCAACGCCGTCGGGCGCGCGGGTGCGCACCACGGATCGCGCCTGCGCCAGATCCCACCCCGTGGGGACGAACCGATCGGTGATCGTCGTCAGCTCGGCGTTCGGAACGCCACAGCGTTCGATCTGCTTTACTTGCCGGCCGAGACCGTCGTACTCGAAGCACGTGTGGACGCCGTTCGGCCCCGTCTTCTCGGCGAGCGTTCCGAACGTTGGATTGTAGGCGGTGTATTCTCTGTGGCCGAGTGCGTTTTCGGTCCAGACCGGGAAGCGGCCCTTGTCGTACGCGAGCTGCGTGACGTGCCCGCCGGGCGCCGGCGCGTACTGCGTCGGGTCGAAGCTCACCTTGGTGGTCCGGGTGGGCGTGCTTCCGAGGTTGATGAGACAATTTGTGACGGAGCCCGGGCATTCGGCCGTCGTCACGATGTTGCCGAACTCGTCCGGCGTGTACACCGTCTGCATCTCGAGCGGCTCGCCCGCGTTCGGTTCGACGTGTGTCGAGCGCAGAAACAGTGCGTCGGTGATCCGGTCGTTCTGGAAGTACCGGTTCCCGGAGAACCCGGTCGAGGAGTGAAAGTACGAGAACTCGGTCGTGTGCGTGATCCCGTCGTCGCTGGTCACGTTGCTCTCCGACGCGGTCACGGTCCGGGTCGGCTTGCCGTAATGCTTGACCTCGTCGTTGGCGTACGTGTTGGTGATCGTCTTCTGGTGATACGGGCAAGTGCCGGCGGCGCCGCACGTGTGGTCGTAAAGCTCGGTTCTGACCGTGGTCGTGTCCGGGTTGGCCTCGGTGTCGTACGTGTACGACGTCGTTCTGTACATCTGGCGCGAGCTCGCGTGGGCGGCGACGTCGCCGTCGTAGAGGTACGTGATGTCGACGATCATCCTGGGGTGGACGAACAGCGTCGTGCTCTCCGGGTAGGTGACGACGTCGCAGTCGTCGGTACCGTCGAGCTTCATCGCGCAGTAGAA
>DATMZL010000529.1:0-2355 GCA_035607075.1 Polyangia bacterium | reverse complement strand
GGTCAGGACGTAGCCGAGCTCCCAGAACAGCAGAACGTCCCAGGCGAAGCGCGGCGCGAGGACGAACGTCGCCACCGACGTCAGGATGAAGCCGGCGATCAGCGCGCGCACATGCGGGAAGTTGCGCCGCCGGCCGCGGTGGTTCTTGAACGGCCGGTTCGAGAGCTCCAGCGCCGCGAGCGCGGGAACGAGGATGGCGCCCGCCCAGAGCCCGCCCGGAAGCCCGCGGACGACGATCGAGTTCACGAAGCCGAGCATCACGAACGACGCGACCACCTGGGGAAGGCCGATCCACGCGAAGTCGATCGCGACCGGGCGGACGTTGCGGCGCGCGTAGCGGGCGCAACCCGGGATGATGAGGACGGCGGCGAGCGCCGCGCCCAGCAGCTGGGCGGCGCGCGCCGACAGACCCAGCGGGACGGCGGCGTCGCGGTACGCGAGATAGACGACCAGCGCCGGCGCCACCGCCTGGGTGACGAAGTCGGCGGCGGTGTCGAACTCGGCGCCGAACCGGTTCGCCTCGCGCAGCGCGCGGGCGATGCTGCCGTCGACCATGTCGGCGGCGTAGCCGGCCATGATCGCGTACGAGGCCCACAACCATCGGCCCTCCGCGCAGAGGACGAGCGCCACGACGCCGCCGAGCGCGTTCAGGATCGTGAAGACGTCCTTGACGCCGAACATGCGGCGGGCGCCCGGGTGGACGTCGTCGACGTGCACGCTCACGCCGCGCCTCGCATCGAGCCGGCATCCAGCGAAAGCATCGTCGCCGGCGCCGACGCGAGCGCGTGCAATCCCTCGATGCCCAGCGCGACAAGCGCGAGGTGACCCGGGTGGTGGCGGCCCGACAGCTCGCGCCAGACGTGATCGACGATCAGCTTCGCGTAGCGCAGCTTCACCAGCGGAAGCACGGCGGCGCGCTCGGCGTCGCTCGGGTTCGCGATCGCGGCCCAGCCCGCCCACAGGCCGGACCAGATCTCGGGGCGGAGCCGCCCGCCTGCGATCGCCAGCTGCGCGAGCGCAATGGCGACGTCGGCGATGCGCGGGGCGGCGCCCGCGTCGCCAAAGTCGATCAGGCCGAACCGACGATCTAACGCGGGACCCTGGGAGGGTCCCGCGCCCCCCGCGAAGGGCTCGCGCGGGCGAAGCCCGCGCTCCCCCACGCGATCGTCGTACACGATGTTGGCGCGCGATACGTCGCCGTGGATGACCTGGCGGGGCAGGGCGGGCCAGGCGGCGACGGCGCGGGCGGCGTCCTCGAGGGCGTCCTCGACGCGCTGCCAGGGGAAGCCGGCGACCTTCCGGCAGGTCGCCAGGCGATCGCGCGCCGACGCGAGATCCGTGATGTCGTGCGCGATCGCGTCGCGCCCACCGGGGAACTGCGAGAGCGCGAGGTCAACGCGCGCGAGCAGAACGCCGATGTTGCGCGCGAACGCCGGCGGCGACGCGCAGCGGTCGAGCGAGAGACCGTCGACGTAGGCCAGCAACGACACCGGCGATCCCTGCTGGTCGGCGAGCATCGCGCCGTCGATCGTGGGCAGCGGACCCGGCACCGGTAGGTCGCGACCGGCGAGGTGCTGCAACGCCGCCAGCTCCAGGCCCACACGCTCGCTGGTGTCGGGACGATGGATCCGCAGCACGACCCGGCGGGGGTGGCGCTGATTCGTCGAGGTGTCAACGATCAGGCAGGTGTTTTCGACACCGCCGCGCGCCTGTTCGTACGCGCTCGCCTCGACGCCCCAGGCGGAGAGCATTCGATCGACCTCGGCCAGTGATGCGAACGGGCTGACGTTGAACATGACCGCCACATTTGCAATCACGATGCCGTCGGCATGCGACGTGCAACTGCACATCGTAAAGTCGGAGACGATCACGATGACGACCGCGGTGCTGTTCGATTTCAACGGCGTCCTGGTGGACGACGAGGACGTTCACTTCGAGGCCTTCCGGCGCACGCTGGCCGTGTACGGCGTCACGATCGAGCACGGCGTCTACCGCCGCTTTCTCGGGTACGACGATCGCGGCACGATCGTCGCGCTGCTCGCGCATTATGATCGGCGCGACGCGCTCGACGACGACGGTCTCGCGCGGGCGGTCGGCGACAAGCAAGATCTTTACGCGCAGCTCGCGGGCCGGCATCCACGGCTCGGCTTCGGGGCGCGCGCGCTGGTCGAGGCGCTGCGCGCCGCCGGCGCGCGCCTGGCGATCGTCTCGGGCGCTCGCCGCGCAGAGATCGACGCCGTGCTCGACGGGACGGCGCTGCGCGACTGTTTCGATACCGTCGTGGCCGCCGAGGACGTCGCGCGCGGCAAGCCGGATCCCGAGGGCTATCGGCTGGCGCGCGCGCGGCTGGAAGCG
>DATMZL010001576.1:0-2473 GCA_035607075.1 Polyangia bacterium | reverse complement strand
CATCGCGCTACCTGTCGGCGAGCGGCGTGCCGGCTTCGATCATCAGCGGGTCGCGGTCGCGCTTGCGCGGCTTCGACGCGTCGGTGCAGGCGCGCGCGATCGCGGGCCCGATCTTCGTCCACAGGTTGTCCTCGACCTCGGCGCGGATGTGCAGCTTCGTCTCCCTGAAGGCGGCTACAGCCACCTTCTTGCCCGTGTAGCCGTTGCGCACCACGATCGTCAGCTTCGATCGCGATGGGCCGTCGTTCAGCTCGCCGTCGACGTAGGCGGCGAAGCCCAGCGCGGTCGAGAGCTCGCGGAACTGCTCGGAGGTGTCGACGCGGCGCACGTCCGTCGCGACGTTGAGGCCGTGCGCGCGCAGCAGGCGTTCGATCTGCGCGGAGAAGCCGTTGTCCTCGTCGTAGCGGACCGGGAACAGCGCGACTTTGCCGTCCTGGTTCGGCGTGACCTTCGACGCGCGCGGCGCCTTGCGCGCGTGCGTCGTCTTGGCCTTCGCCTTCGCCGCGCGGCGCGCGTGTGCGGGCGCGGCGAACGTGGCGGTGGCGAGCGCAGCCAGCAGACCGGCGGCCAGCGATGCCCGCGAATGCAAACCCGCGCGGGTGAAGCGCAGCATCCGGGCAGAGTACCCCAGACCGTGCGTTGCAAGCAGCTTTTTACCGTCGGTCGAAGCCTGGATCCGGCCCCGCGAAAAACGGCTCACGGTTCTCGCTTATGGACCTCGAGAGCCTGCGCCAGGGTGTTGAAGATCGTGATTTCGTCGCCGTTGATGCTGTAAGGAAACTGCAGGGGATTCCCACCGGGGCAGAGGACCGTGAGGGCCAGGGTCGTCCCCGTCGCTGTTCCTTCGAAGGACAGCCGCGTTTCGTTCGTGTTGGCCAGGGCGACGAATTGTTCGCTGAAGCCCGTCGCTGTCGCCGCGATCACCGCCGTGGTTCTGCGCGTGTTTCCGTTCGGTCCGGTCGCGCCGCCGACGCCCGTGTAGATGGTGTGCGAGATCTGATGGTACGTGCCCGGCGTGATTGTTCCGCCGATCGCGTTGGACGGCATCACCTCCGCGACGCGCGTTTCGTTGATGACCGTGCCGGTGTTCGCGAGCGTGTTGCACGCCTGCTGGCCGCCCGTGCCGCCGGTGCTCGAACCGCCTGTGCCCGCTGCGCTGGAACCGCCGGTACCCGCGGCGCTGGAGCCGCCCGTACCTGCCGCGCTGGAACCGCCTGTGCCTGCCGCGCTCGAGCCGCCGGTGCCCGCCGCGCTGGAACCGCCGGTGCCGGCCACGCTGGAACCGCCCGTGCCGGCCGCTCCGCCGGTTCCGCCGCGCCCGGCAGCGCCGCCGCCTGTTCCGCCGGCGCTCGTTCCCGCGCCTCCGCCGGTCCCGCCGCGTCCCGCGCTGCCGCCCGTTCCGCCCGCGCTCGTACCCGCGGTTCCACCGCCCGTTCCGCTCGCGCCGGCAGCGCCGCCGCCCGTTCCTCCCGCGCTGGTGCCCGCGGTTCCGCCGCCTGTTCCGCCCGCGCTGCCAGCGGTTCCGCCGCCGGTTCCGCCCGTTCCGCTAGCGCCCGCGGCGCCACCGCCCGTACCGCCGGCCGATCCACCGCGGCCGCCGCCCGCGGCGCCGCTGCCGCCCTTGCCCGATCCGCTCCCGCCGTCGCCACCACACGCGGCGAAAAGCAGGCCGGCGGCCAGGGACAACGACAGGAGCAGCGACGGGGAAAGGTGCGCGCGCGTGGACATCGGGAGCCTCCGCAGAGTGATCGTCACGGAATGAGCGCGCGCATTTGAACACGCGGCGGCGGCGGCCGCTCGCAAGAAACGCTCGTCAGTTGAATCGGGAACCCTCAAAGGGTTCCCGAACCCTCCCGCGATGGTACGTGGCGAGCAAAGCTCGCCAGCTCCCCACGCAGTTGAGTCGGGAACCCTCAAAGGGTTCCCGAACCCTCCCGCGATGGTACGCGGCGAGCAAAGCTCGCCAGCTCCCCACGCGCCTGCAGCACGTCACGCGTGTGGCGCGCGATCACCAGCTCCTCGTTGGTCGGGATCACCCAGGCGGCGGTCCGGCTTCCGATCGCGCTGATGCGTGGGCCGTGCGCGGCGTTGCCGCCGGCGTCCAGCTCGATCCCCAGCCAGGCGGCCCCGCGGCACACGCGTTCGCGCACGATCGAGTCGCGCTCACCGATGCCCGCCGTGAACACGATCGCGTCGAGGCCCCCCAGCGCGGCAGCCAGCGAGCCCAGCTCGCGGCCGATGCGATGGACGAACAGATCGATCGCCAGCGCGGCGCGCGGCTCGTCGGAAGCGTGCAGGGCGCGCATGTCGCTGGACACGCCCGAGACGCCCAGGAGCCCCGACTGCTCGTACACGAGCGTTTCGATCGCGCGCGCGTCCATTTTGCGCTGGTCCATCAGATAAAGGAGGACGCCCGGGTCCAGCGTCCCGCAGCGCGTGCCCATCGGCAGCCCGTCGAGCGGCGTGAAGCCCA
>DATMZL010000919.1:0-4926 GCA_035607075.1 Polyangia bacterium | reverse complement strand
CCTGCGCGACTTGCACCGCAGGGCAGTACCGCGCATCCGCCTGCACGGCGACGGCAAACACCGTCTGCATCAACTGCGCAACCTGCGGCACCGGTCAGTACCAGACGGCGGCGTGCAGCGCGACGGCCGACGCCACCTGCGCGACGTGCTCGACCTGCGGCGCGGAGCAGTACGAGACGGGCGCGTGCGGCGGCACCAGCAACCGCGTGTGCGGCGCGTGCGCGACCTGCGGCGCCGGGCAGTACGAGAACCGCGCGTGTACACCGACGACCAACCGGTCGTGCGCGACGTGCGCGGTGTGCGGCGCGGGCCAGTACCGCACCTCCGCCTGCGGCGGAACGAGCAACACCACCTGCGCGCCTTGCTCCGTCTGCGGCGCCGGTCAGTACCGGACGGCGGCGTGCAGCGCGACCGCCAACACCGTGTGCGCGACGTGCACCACCTGCACGGTCGGGCAGTTCGTGATGACAGCGTGCGGGGGCAGCAACGACACCGTGTGCGCGAACTGCGACGCGCACTGCGACGTCTGCGCCGGCGCCAACGTCTGCACCACCTGCGCGACGGGCTTCGCGCTGCTCAACGGCGCGTGCGTCCCGACCGGGAGCAGCTGCCTCGGCATCCACACCGCGAACCCGGCCGCACCCGACGGCGTCTATCAGCTGGATCCCGACGGCGGCTCGTCGACCAACGCGTTCTTCGCGTACTGCGACATGACGGCGGACGGCGGCGGCTGGATGAAGATCCTGCAGTACACGGACGCCCCGTACACCCCGACGGCGGCCGCGGTCGGCAACATCGCCGTCGCGGGCATCAGCGCGATGGCCAAGCTGGCCGACGCCGATGTCAACAGTCTGGCGAACCTCGCGACCAACCGCGAGTACCGGTTCCAGGGCGGGCTGTCGACGAAGAAGCTGTTCATGAAGGTCGGCGCGCCCTGGAACGACACCGCCCGCGCCCACGGCCTGATGCTCACCGCGGCGGGCCTCGCCTGCGAGGCGACGACGAACTGCACCTACGTCCCCGTATTCAACTTCATCCAGCCGACGATCGACTCGTTCGGTTGGACCCCGCCGTTCACCGGTAACGACGAGGACCGCTTCTTCACCGACTTCGACTCGCCGATCAAATGCTACCTCCCCGCAACCTCGACCCAGCGCTGCTACTCCGCCGGCCTGAGCGTCGGCGTCATCCTGATCCCGAACTTCTCCATCTGGACGCGCGAGGTGCCCGTCGGCCGCGACGGAATCATCCTCTACCCGCTCGACGAGAACGCCGGAACGGCCGTCGCCGACGCCTCGGGCAACGGCCACGACGCGACGGTCGTCGCCGGGTCCTGGACGCCCGGTCATACCGGAAGCGCGCTGCTGGGCGCGCTTCGCACCAGCGCAGCGGTGCCGGTGACGAACGCCGTGACGGTCTCGCTCTGGGTGCGCCGCGACGGCGCCGGCACCGGCGAAACGCGCGTCCTCAGCTGGGACAACGACGGCCTCGAGCTCGGCGACGTCGGCCACGCGAACGTGCTGGGCGTGTCCGTACCGGGCCTCGGCTGGCAGTCGACGGGAACCAGCTTCGGCGCCGGCTTCCACCACGTGGCGGTCGCCGTCGGCGGCGGGACGGTCCGCGTCTACTTCGACGGCATGCAGAAGTACGCCGGCAGCGCGACCATCAACCTGGCGGGCCAGATGTCGATCGGAATGCGCTGGAACGGCAATGACGCGTGGGTCGGCGCCGTCGATCAGGTTCGCGTTTACGACCGCATGCTGAGCTCCGCCGAGATCGCGCTTCTGTCGCAAGAGTAGTACGCCACCCCCAAAGAGGAGACGAGATGAACAAGACCCCTGTCTGGAAGAAGATTGCTGCGGCTGGCCTGCTGATGTTCACCCTGGGAGGAACGGGCGCAGGCTGCGCCTACAGCGGCGTCGCGTCGACGCCCGACGGCACCGTCGTCATCACGCGCAACGACCTGTTCCTGTTCGGCGCCCTCCGCAAGGTGTTCGTTTGCAAGGTGAACGGAACGCAGCTGCAGTGCACCGAGACCGCAGCGCCGTAGTTTCTTCCGGCTGCCCGACTGCAGGGCCATCTTCATTTGGCCCTGCGGTCGCATTCTTCATGCGTAACTTTCTGTTTTTCGTTTCGTTGTCGGCGGCGGCGGTTGCCGCCACGGGCTGCCGTCGAGGCGCTCACAAGGATCTCCAGGGCGTGGGCTTCGAGCTGCCGGGCGCGGCGCACGTCGCGCGGGGCGCGATCGTCACCACGCCGCCCGGGCACGAAGAGGCGTTCCTCGCATTGGTCGCCGGGAACGCGCCCGTGTGGACGAACGCGTGCCTGCCCGAGCCTGGCGGGCAAGCGCCGCTGTTCGGATTTGCCACCGACGACAAGGGCTCCCTTCAGAAGCTCGTGCCCGAGGTGGGTGAGACCCCGCGCGAGCGCTGCCTCGCCGCGCGCGCGATCGCGAGCACCGCGACGGCGCTGCCCGGTCGAACGCAGGTCAAGGTCCAGCTGTCGTTGAAATAGATCGCGCGCTACCGCTACCTGCCGCGGCGATGCTGCCCCGGCGTCATGCCCGACCAGCGCTTGAATGCGCGCTGGAAGGCGCCCGCGCTGGAATAACCGAGCGTGCGCGCGATCTGCCCCTGACTGACATGGGTGGCGAGCGATCGTTTCGCGAGATCCTGCCGGACCCCTCGGACGAGGCCGCGGTGCGTGACACCCGCTGCGCGCAGGTGCCGCTGCAACGTCCGTGCGCTGACGCCGACGCGATCCGCGAGGCGAGTCAGCGTGAAGTCATGCTCGTCGCGAACCTCCGCGAGAACCTGCCGAACGGCGTCGATCAACGATGGCTCGCGCGTCGGCGCCGTGAGCGCGCCGAGCGCCGCATCGGCCTCGGCGGTCAAGATGTCGTTCACGCGTGCGTTAGCTCCCGCCATCGGCAGCGCCAGCAGATCGCGGGAGAACACCACCTCGGTGTACGGCATCTCGAACTGCAGCGGCGCCTGGCAGACCCGATCGTAGACGGCGCGCGCGCCCTGCGCTGCGTGCGCGAACCAGACGCGCTTGATCGACCAGGATGCCCCGAACAGCTCGCGCGATCGTCGCATGAAGATCCCGACGATCATCTCGATCGGGAAGGGAATGCCATTTCCGTTGTGAAACCGGAAGCGGGCCTCGTTCCGGTCCGCGGTCAGCGTCAAGACCTCGGCGTCGCTCATCAGCGGCCCGTAGCGCGCGACGCGGCTCAGGCCGTCACCGACGTCGACGCTGGAGAGGACCAGGTAGTCGAGCAGCGTGAGCGCGCCCAACGGGAGCGACTCCGCCAGCGTCAGCCCGAACAGCGGATCGCCGAGGCGTCGGGTCGTGCGATTCCAGACCTCGGCCGCGCGCACGGCGCTGACGCGCGCGGCCCGCTCGTCCAGCATCGCCGGATCGATCTCGCAAGCGGCGAAGATCGGCGCGATGTCGAGGCCGCGTGCCGCCGCACCGACGGTGAGCAGCTGCAAGTACTCGCTCGAAACGGTCGCGTATTGCGCGATTGGCGACGGCCCATTTCCGTGGCGCAAATTGGAGACTGGCTGTCGCATTTGGATCCGTTCCCCCCGGTGCGGTTCCTTTTTATCGTGCCGCCGGCTGCGAAGCCGTAAGTGTTAAGTGTTGTACGATTTTGAAAGTTCGGCGCCGATCAGCTCGGCCGTCACATTAACCGATCAGCCGGTCGGCGTGTCGCCAGGCGAGGCCCACTCGTGACGCAGCGCCCGATCGCGACCGTCAAGGTGTTCTCGGCCACGAAGGCTCAGGACCGTGAGGTCCTCGGCGACCGCGTCTCCGCCTGGCTGGAGGCGAATCCGCAGCTGGAAGTCACGCAAACCGTCGTGAACTGCAGCTCCGACAGAAAGTTTCACTGCCTTTCGTTTGTGCTCTTTTGCGCTGCGCGCGCGCCTTGATCGCGCGCTGACCGGCGCCGTCGGACGATCGAACCGTCGTCGTCTGCAGGAACGTAAACAGCGCGGGCGTTCACGGGAACTGCGCGAACTGACGGCCGGCGAACGCCTACTGGACGATCAGCTTCTTGCAGCCCGACGGACACGGCTTGCCGATGTTCACGCCGTCGTCGCAGTCTTCGTAGTCCATCTGGACGACGCCGTCGCCGCAGTACTCGCCGAGCTTGCAGCCGGGAGCGCACTGGCCGTAGCCGCCGGCGTTCGTGCCGTCGTCGCATTCCTCGCCGATGCCCAGGATGCCGTCGCCGCAAACGGGGCGGCATTCGCTTGCGGCGGCGTTGAATCCGCTCAGCGTCAGGCGGTACGACGAGCCTACGGTCTGGCGCTCTGCCTGGAACACGACGACCTCGTACACCTGACCATTCGTCAGGTTGAACTTGGTGTTGGCCGCCGCCTGGCCCATGCCGAACCTCACCGACCCCTGGACCGGCGTGTGGATGCCGCCCAGATCGACCGCCAGCCTGCGGTTGATGAATACCCAGACGTCGTCGTCGCCGGTGAAGTCGAGCACGTACGGCTGGGTCGAGTCGTACTGGAACCAGTAGCGGACTTCGCTCGTGAAATGGAAGTTGTGCTTCGCTCCCCCCGCCTCGGCCACCCAGTTCGCGTAAGGCGGCGCCGCTTGCGCGGCGACCCGCTCGGCGGCGTTGAGGGGCGTGAACGTATCCGCGTCGACCGGAAAGAAGAACGGCGTCCCGTCGAGCGCGGCCATCTGGTAGGTGGCGACGTAGCTCCCGTTCGAGACGGTACACGTCAGTCGCATCAGGCCCATCGCGTCCAATTCGGTGCAGTTCGTCGAAGCAGCGTCCCGCGACGTGCAGGGAATGGGGTTTCCAGCCGCGTCGAGCATCTCGCGGCCGACATTGCCGCAATAGTAGGCGGGCACAGTGACGATCCACTGCTCGCCGTTCGGGCCGTAGCGGTTCACGTA
>DATMZL010000672.1:0-4373 GCA_035607075.1 Polyangia bacterium | reverse complement strand
TCAGGCTGCTGACCGAGATCGACAACGTCGTCAGCCAGGGGCACGGGTTGCGCATGCGCCCGGTGCGCATCGAGCCGATCGCGGTCCGCTACATCCGGATCGGCGATCCGGCGGGCGACAACTCGTATTCGATCTCCGAGTTCCAGGCCTTCTGCTCGGCGCCCAACCCGTTCCCGCCCAAGCTGCCCGTCGTCGACGCGCCGCCAGCGAAAGTGATCGAGGCGCCCTGGTACGAGTTCAGGTGGTTCGCCGACCACGAGAGCGCGCGCTTCGAGATGGGCCTCGCGATCGTCGCGATGCTGCTGCTCATCTGGGGCATCAAGCTGGAGCGGCAGGGACGCGCCCAGTTCCTCGCGAAGTTCCGCGACATGTTCCTGGCCGTCATCGGCGTGGTGTCGTTCCTCTGCTACTTCAACTTCGGGATGTGGCACTTCCCGAACCGCATCCACCAGTGGGACACGTTTCACTACTACGCGGGATCGAAGTACTTCAAGGAGCTGTCCTACGACCGCTTGTACGAATGCATCGCGGTCGCCGATTCCGAAGCGCCCGGCCTGCGCCGTCGCGTCGAGGTGCGCAAGATGATGAACTTGCGCAACAACATGATGGAGGGGACGCAGAACATCCTCGCTCACCCCGAGCAGTGCAAGAGCCACTTCAGCGCGGAGCGCTGGGAGGACTTCAAGAAGGACGTCTCCTACTTCCGTAACAAGCACGACGTGAAGCGCTGGGAAGAGCTGCAAACAGATCACGGCTACAACGGCACGCCCGTCTGGAACATCCTGGGCACGACGCTGTCCAATACCGGACCGGCGACGGACGATCAGGTCGGCTGGCTGACCTGGATCGATCCGCTGTTCATCGTCGGGTTGACGCTGCTGTCGTGGTGGGCGTTCGGGTGGCGAACGACGGCGGTCGCGCTGGCGGTGTTCGCGACGAATTTCCCGTCGCGCTTCTACTGGACGGGCGGCGCGTTCCTGCGCTGGGACTGGCTGTTCTACTTGGTCGGCGGGGTCTGCCTCATAAAGAAGGAACGACCGATCCTGGGCGGCTTCTTCCTGGGGTACTCGACGCTGCTGCGCATCTTCCCGGTGTTCATCTTCTCGGGGCCGTTGCTTCTGATCGCGGTGCAGATGTGGGGCAAGCGGTCGCCCGATCGGCCCTGGTGGAAACCGGAGCCGCTGCCGCCGCCCGCCGAGGGGGACGCCGAGTCGCGGCGCGCGTTCGCGCCCGTCCAGCACGTCGTGAAGTCGCTGATCGCGCGCACCGATCGGCGTTATCTGTCGATCCTCCTCGGGGCGGCGCTGGCTGTCGCGACGTTGATGCCGCTGAGCCTCGTCACCAGCAGCGGCATCAACGGTTACAAGGCGTTCGCGTTCAATACGCGCAAGCACAAGGAGACGCCGCTCACCAACCACATGGGGTTGCGCACGGTCGTCACCTACAGCCCGTCGGAGGCGGGGCGATCGCTGCAGGATTCTCGCGACGAGGATCCGTGGGGCAAGTGGAAGCGCGCGAAGGTCGCCACCTTCAAGCGGCGCGTCCCGCTGTACTTGCTGTTCGTCGCCGGGTTCGTGGGCATGCTGTTCGTCGCGCTTCGCAGCAACCCTGAGCCGTGGATCGCGTGCGCGATGGGCTCGATGATGATTCCGGTCGGGATCGAGCTGACCTGTTACTACTACTCGTTCCTGTTCGCGACGACCTTCCTTTACAGCAAACGAAAGGAGGCCGGCGCCATCTTGCTCGGCGTGACGGCCGCGACCGGCTTCATCGACTGGGCGCCGACGAAGTACTTGCCCGACACCGGTCCGCTCGCGAACTTCCGCATCTCGCAGTGGCTGGACGAGCAGTACATGCTGATGTCGGTCGCGACGCTGGTCGGCTTCGTCTGGATCATGTACGAGTTCGCGATGAAGCCGGCGGCGACCGAGCCGCTGGAAGAAGCCGCGAGCACGACGGTCAGCCGCAGCTCGAACGCGAACCGCGGCAACCGCAACGCGGGCCGCGGCGGCAACCGCCGCCGGCGCCGATAGCTGCTCTTGCTCCCTCTCCTGCTTGCGGGGGGAGAGGGTCGGGGGAGAGGGCAAGCCTTGCGAGCGGCGCGGCTCGCAAATGAAAAAGGCCGCTGGCAGTTTCCCGCCGGCGGCCTTCATCAACGATCAGGAAGCGATCTCGCTACCGGCGCTTCTTCTTCTTCGCGGCTTTCTTCTTGCCGCCTTTGGCTTTCGTCTTCCGGCTGGCCTTGCGCGCGGACTTCTTCTTCGCGCGGGCGGCTTTCTTCCGCTTCTGTCCACCGACGGCGCGCTTGGCACGAGACACATCACCTTGCTTGTCGACAAAGTAGATGTAGTTCGTGTCCATCGCGAAGCCACCGTCGGCAACCTTTTCGGGGCGGCCTTTCTCAACCCCCGGCTGCTTGCGCGGCACCTTCCAAACCCCGCCGTCCTTCACGTAGTACATGAAGTCCTTCTCGCGCTGCACTCCCAACTTAGCGACTTTCTCCCGCATCTCGGCAGCCCTCCATCAGAAAGTTGTTACCGAAAATCTCGGCGATCGTAGCGGGGGCCATGATCCTGTCAAGGGGGAATCCCGGCCTAAAACCCGCATTTTCCGACGGAGCAAATTCACCATTGAGGTTTTTGAGCCGGTTTTCATCGGCGGTGGTGCGGTGTCCCAAGACGGACGAGGTACACGTGCTGCTCGGTCCGCTCGTCGAGCGGCCCGAAGTCGAAGTCGCCCCAGGTCGCAATCAACGAAAGCCCGCTTCCGATGAGCAGGCGCCGGACGTCCGTCGGGTCGAGCAGCCGGTGCACGAGCGCGACGCGCCGTTGGGACGACCCTACAGTTCGATAGTGGAACGTCGTCGTCAGGACGCGACCATTCAGTCGGTAGCTTTCGGCGTACTCGGTGCGCCGGCCCGTCGTCGGATGCTTGAACCGGGTTCGCGCCCAGCGTCTGTCTCTGTTCTGGGCGCCGGCGCGCGACAGGAACTGCGCGTTGGGCGCGAAGGTGTCGAACGCGAACCAGCCCCCGGGGCGCAGCGTGCGCGCGACGCCCGCGAAGAAGCGCGCCAGCTCGCGATCGGTCTCGAGATGCTGGATGGTGTGGAACGCCGCCACCGCGAACTGAAACTTGCGCCGAACGGGCAGCTGGCGAAGGTCGCCCTGCAACAGCAGCGCGCGGCGGCGCACGCGCGCCGCCAGCCGCCGCAGCCGCGCCGCGGCGCGCGCCAGCATCGCGGGCGCGCGGTCGACGCCGACCACGACGTGGCCCGCGCGCAGCAGCGGGAGCATCAACCGACCCGTCCCGCAGCCGAGATCGAGGATCGGACCGCCGCGTTCGTCACTGAGCGTGCCATAGAAAAGAATGTCGTCGCGCCGCCTGCGGTACTCCCAGTCGTACAGCGCGGCGTCGTGGAAAGGGTCGCGCGTCGGCATGGCCGGGGTAATGTATGCGCATGAGCGACGCGATAGTGCTGCTGTCGGGCGGCATCGATTCGGCCACGGCCCTGGCCATGACCCGCGCGACGGGGCGGCGCTGCCACGCGCTCAGCTTCCGTTACGGACAGCGCCACGCCGTCGAGCTGGCGGCGGCGGCGCGCGTCGCCACCGCGCTGGGCGCGGCGTCGCACGAGATCATCGACCTGGACCTGCGCGCCATCGGCGGCTCGGCGCTGACGGCCGACATCGCCGTTCCCAAGGGCCGCGACGAGGCGGAGATCGGCAGCGGCATCCCGGTCACCTACGTCCCAGCACGGAACACGATCTTCATCGCCTACGCGATCGCGCTCGCCGAGGTCCGCAACGCGTCGGAGATCGTCGTCGGCGTGAACGAGCTCGATTCGTCGGGCTACCCGGACTGCCGCCCGGAGTGGCTGGCGGCGATGCAGGAGGTGGCGCGGTTGGGGACGAAGGCCGGCGTGGAACGGCGGCCGGTGACGATCCGCGCGCCGCTGATCAAGATGACCAAGGCCGAGATCATCCGCGCCGGCGTGAAGCTGGGCATCGACTACGGGCTGACGCACTCATGCTACGACCCGGCTCCGTCGGGCGCGGCGTGCGGCGCGTGCGACGCGTGCCAGCTCCGGCGGCGCGGCTTCGAGGCCGCGGAGGAACCGGATCCGACTATTTACTCGGGACCCTGAGAGGGTCCCGAACCCCCCGCGAAGGGCTCGGGCAAGCAAAGCTCGCCCTCGCCCACGCGATCTACGCCGAGCGGTAAGGCTGATCCGGTCCCCTCGCCCCGCGAAGCGGGGAGAGTCTGGACGGGGCGCTGCCGCACCCCGAGGGATGAAACAAGCGCGAGCGAGCCTGCCATGCTGCGGGGGCCGGTGGCACCAACCCCGTTTACCCTCTGGCAGCTTGACGACTCCG
>DATMZL010001451.1:0-2451 GCA_035607075.1 Polyangia bacterium | reverse complement strand
CTCGTGCCAGTCATCGACAGGAGACGGCGAATATGGCGACCCATTGAGTGATGCGGACGGATGGATCGCCATATTCGCCGTCTCCTGTCGATGACTGGCACGAGGGTCCGAGGTAGGGCCACGGCCCGTTGTCGGTGATTGGCGGGCTTCTCCAGTGGACGACGTAAGGCGCGGACGGTCCCGTGATCGCGGCGACCAGGATCTGCTCGTCCGGATACGGCTTTACCGATCGGATCTGCTCGACCAGCGTCGAGACCGGTATCAGCATGCCCGCGCCCTCCGCCGAGACGCAGCCGTCTAGTGTTACGACGTCATTCACGCTCCCCGTCGGCGCGAGCCGCGGCGGCTTCACACCACCGCAGAGATGGCCGAACTCGTTGCACCGGTAGCTTTGCAGGGGACCCAGCGCCGACGCGAGCGTGTTGTTCGTCGCCGTGTCGAACAGCGTGGTTCCGACGGGCGCCGAGCAGTCGTCCTCGTCGGTGAGGATGAAGATCAGCAGGTACGCGTTCGGTCGCAGGAACCCCTGGTTTTCCGGCGGCGCGGGCTGACCGTCGGCGCCCAGCGCGCGCGCGATCGCCGCCAGCGGCTGCTCCATGCCGCATCCCTGGTCACCGAGGGCGGCGATGCAGCTGAACACGTCCTCCAAATTTCCGGTGTAGTTCCTGACGCCGCCGACGTCGGAGATGAACGTCTCGCCCGACGCGAGGCCGCTCGATCCTCGCTGGCAGGTTGTTCCGCGCGGTGCGGTCTGGAAGGCACCTTTGTCGCCGCCCGTCGCGTTGCACTGGCCGATTGAGCCATCGCCGCCGCCCAGGTCGCTCGTGATGACGGCGACGTGGAGGTTGGGAAGACCTCCCTGGATCATCCTCAGCGCCGTGACGAAGGTGGGGAAGTTTCGGGTCAGATTCGCCTGGGCCGTCTTCCCCCCGGTGCTGTTGTCGATCATGAAGAGCATGTCGATGTCACGCCCGGGCACGAAAGGAGGTCCGTCGGACGTCGTACCACCGGTGCCTCCGGTTGCGTCGCTGTCCGTCGGGGCGAGACGGCGCGAGACACAACCTGTCGCAAGGGCAACGAGGAGCGCGGCGCATACGGTTCGCACAACCCATTCAGTGTCTAACAGGGGCCCCGATCCGGTCGCCAAAAATTAGGTTAAAGAAGGGCATGGCGTCATTTCCGGGGATCGAATCGAGAGGGGTCGTCGGCGCGCTCGTCGGCTTGTTGCTTGTCGCGGGTGGCGATCGCGCGGAGGCGGCGGACGGCGGCGCGAAGACGCTGGACGGCGGCGCGAAAGCGGCGCCCGCGCCGGCCACGAAGCCGCCCGGTCCGAGTCCATTCACCGATTTCACGACGGAGCGGCCGGGGAAGCGCGTCAAGATCACGCCCGCCGATCTGCCCAGGCCGCGCGCGACCAAATCCGTCGACAATCCGCCGCGCGTGGTCAAGCGGCCGAAGGACGCCTGGCCGCAGGCGCCCGCCGGGTTCAAGGTCGAGCTCTACGCCGACGGGCTCGCCAAGCCGCGGTTGATCCGAACGGCGCCGAACGGCGACGTCTTCGTCGCCGAAAGTGAAGACGGCGTCGTGCGCGTGCTGCGCGGCATGCTCGCCACCGGCAAGGCGGCGTGGTCGGGCGTGTTCGCGAAGGGCTTTAAGAAGCCGTTCGGGATGGCGTTCTATCCGGCGGGCGGCGATCCGCGCTGGCTGTACGTGGCGAACACGGACTCGGTCGTGCGGATCCCCTACAAGAACGGCGACACGCAGGCGCGCGGTCCCGCCGAGACCGTCGTCGCCGAACTGCCGGGCGGCGGGTTGTTGCGCGGCGGCGGCCACTGGACGCGCGACATCGCGTTCTCGCGCGACGGCAAACGCATGTTCGTGTCGGTCGGCTCGCGATCGAACGTCGACGATCCCGACAAGACGCCCGCCGAGAAGGATCGCGCCACCGTGCTCGAGTTCGCGCCCGACGGCAGCGGCCGGCGCGTCTACGCGTCGGGGATCCGAAACGCCGTCGGCATCGCGGTGCATCCGAGCACGGGCGCGCTGTGGGTGTCGGTCAACGAGCGCGACGAGCTGGGCGACAACCTGGTCCCCGACTACATCACGCACGTCGAGGAGGGCGGCTTCTACGGCTGGCCCTGGTACTACATCGGCGGCAATCAGGATCCGCACCACGCGGGGAAACGCCCGGAGCTGAAGGCGACGACGATCGTCCCCGACGTGTTGCTGCAGCCGCACAGCGCCTCGCTGCAGATGCTCTTCTACGACGGCAAGCAATTCCCTGTCGAATACTCGGGCGACATCTTCGCCGCGCAACACGGGTCGTGGAACAAGGCGGTGCGCACGGGCTACAGCGTGCTTCGCGTGCCGATGCGCGACGGGCGCGCGACGGGTGAATACGAGGTGTTTCTCTCGGGGTTCGTGGTCGACGCGGACCACGTGTGGGGGCGC
>DATMZL010001602.1:0-10701 GCA_035607075.1 Polyangia bacterium | reverse complement strand
GCGCCCCCAGGCCGAGATCACCGATCTCGTCGAGGAAGAGCGTCCCGCCGTCGGCGATCTCGACCAGGCCCAATTTTCGCTCGCGCGCGTCGGAGAACGCGCCGCGCTCGTGACCGAAGAGCTCGCTTTCGACCAGGGTCTCGGGGATCGCCGAGCAGTTGAGCTCGACGAGCGAGCCGCCCGCGCGCGGTGACCCGTCATGCAGCATCCGGGCGATCGCCTGCTTGCCGGTGCCGCTCTCGCCCGTCACGAGCACCATCGGCACGGAACTGGCCGCGATCACGCCGACTTCGCGGAGTAGATCCGCCATGCGCGGGGCGGCGTGGACGAAGGCGCCGTTGTCGGTGCGCTTGCGCTCCTGCGCCGCCATATAGGCGACCCGCTGCTCGAGGCTGCGCGTGCGCGCGGCGTTGCGAACCGCCGCGACGATCTCCTCCAGCTCGAACGGCTTCTTGATGAAGTCGTATCCGCCCAGCTTCATCGCAGCGACTGCGCTCTCGATCGAGCCGTGCGCCGATATGAGGATCACCTTCGCGTCGGGGGCGTCCTGGCGCATGCGGCGCAGGATGTCGATCCCGTCGGCGTCGCCGAGCACCAGATCCAGCAACACGATGTCCGGCTTGTCCTCCTGGAACCGCAGCCAGGCTTCGTTGCCGGACGCCGCCACGCTGACATCGAAACCCTCGCGGGTCAGCGTCGCGCGCAGCGACTGCCGGATCAGCGCCTCGTCGTCCGCGACGAGAACCTGAACGCTCATCGAACCACCGGCAGCTGAACCTCGAAGGCAGCGCCGTGTCCTTCCGTCGGTGGCCGGTTGTCGACGACGATCCGTCCCCCGTGTTCGAGGAGGATGTTTTGACTGACGGCGAGCCCCAGACCGTGGCCCTCGGGCTTGGTCGTGAAGAACGGCTTGAAGAGCTGAGGCAGACTTGAGTCGGCGATGCCGGGGCCCTCGTCCGCCACCCGGATCGCGATCTCTTCGTGACCGAGAACCTGCGCGCGCCGTGCCGAGATCTCGACCCGCCCGCCGGAGGTCGACATCGCCTCGGCCGCGTTGACGAGAAGGTTCACGATCACCTGGGTGAACAGCAGCGGATCGACCTCGATAGGCATGAGATCGGGATCGTCCCGCCTCTCCACCGTCACCGCGTGTCGTTTCAGCACCGGCTGCGCGGCTTCCACCGCCGAGTCGATCAGCGCGCCGACCGCGGCCACCTCCACGTGCGGCGTCAGCGGCCGGGAGAAGTTGACCAGCCTTCGAACCAGTCCTTCGACGCGCGTGATCTCGCGGTTGAGATCCTCGGCCGTCTCGACGACCTCGGCGCCGCCCGGCACGTCCGCTCCCTGGCGGGCGAGGAGCTGAACCGCCGCCTTCATCCCCGCCAGCGGGTTCAGCACCTCGTGCGCGAGCTTCGCGGCCAGCTCGCCGACGGCCGACAGCTTCTCGCTCTGAATCAGCCGCCGGCGATGCTCCGCCAGCGCAGCGTCGGTGTCCTCCAGCTTCTCGACCAGCGCCTTGACCTGGTCGCCCAGCGCCTCGAGCCCGGCCCGTCCCGGCGTGACCTTGAGGCGGGTCCGCTCGCTGGCCGACTGGACCTGCACCTCGAGCTCGTAGATCGGCTTCGTGATTCGCCTCGCCCATAGAAACCCGACGAGCAAGCTCGCGAGGGCGCCCGCGATGCTCGTCCCGACGAGAACGTGAGCGAGGCGGGCCACGCTGCGTTCGGTTTCGGCCAGCGCCCGCTCGGCGTCCTGGCGTGCCAGCCGACTAAACTCGTGAAACAGATCCCGCAGATGCTGTGTGCGCACGTGATTGCTGTCGAGCATCTGCCGCGCCTCCTCGACCTTCTTGGCGTCGTAGAGGCTGATCGCAGCCTTCCGACCACGGTCATATGCCGCGTACTCACTTTCGATGTCGTCAAGGAGCTTCGCCGCCGCGGCATTCGCGATGCTCTTGTGCGCGCTCGCCAGCCAAGATTCGAACGCGGGCCGGCTGGTTTCGAGCTCCGCCAGCCAGGCGCGGTTGCCGCTCAGCAGATACTCCGCGACGAACCCCTTCTGGTACTGAAAAGCTGCCATCGCCGCAGCGTCGTCGATCAGCGCGAGCTGCTGGGAAACGGCCACCCTGGCGACCGCGGCGGTGTTCTCGAGCGAGGAGAGGCCGACGCCGCAGACGACGCCGATGGCGATTGCCGTGCCGAGGGACGCGAGCGCCAGTCGCGCGGACAACGAGGAACTACGAAGCCTGGGCGTCTGCGACACGTCAACGTCCTTTCCTGCCAATCGTCGGGGATTCGTCTGCAAATACTACGCTGCGATTTCGCCCTTGGCGTTTCGCTTCGTAAAGAGCCGCGTCGGCAGCTTTCGTCAGTCCCTCCTCGTCCGTGAAGTCGTCCTGAAGCGTCACGGAGATACCGATGCTGGCCGTGACGTGGACCGTCGGCGCGCCTGTCCCGATCGGCTCATCCGCGATCGCGCGGCGCAACCGCTCGGCCAGCTCCGCTGCGCCCGGTTGTCCCGTTTCCCGGCAAAGGACCACGAACTCGTCGCCGCCCAGGCGCGCAACGACATCCTCGGCGCGCACCGTCGCCGACAAACGCCGGCCGATCGCCCGCAGCACGTCGTCGCCCGCACTCTGACCACGCTCGTCGTTAATCGCCTTGAAATCATCGACGTCGACGATCATCAACGCCAGCGGTGCGCCGTGCCGCACGGCGAAGTTGAGCTCCGCTGCGAATCGCTCCTCGAAATAACGACGGTTGTAGAGCCCCGTGAGCGCATCCCGCGTCGCGGACTCGTAAAGGCTTCGGTTGAATCGTTCCTCGAGCTCGTCTTGGTAAGTGAACTTCAGGATCGTTCCGCCACCTATCGAGATCTTGTCTCCATCTTCGAGGAACACCGGCACCCAGACGCGCTCGCCGTTGCGGTACGTGCCGTTAGCAGAATCGAGATCCTTCAGCAGAACCTTGTCCCCACAACGGACCACCGCTGTGTGCCGGCGCGATATGCCCTTGTCCAGCAACCGGATGTCCGCATCCTCGCCCCGGCCGACGACGGTCAGATCCTTGGCGAGCTTGAACATCTCGCCGACCCGTAGACCCACGACCGTGACCAGAAAAGCGCTCGATCCTTGACCGGCGCGAGGATCGTCCGGCGGCGGCGTCTGCTCCGTGTGCGTCTTCTCCGCGCTCACGTCAGGCGGCGCCCGCGTGATCGTCGCGCCCGAACGGGACGGGCTCGATGCGCGCGGCCCGCCCGTCGCACAATACGCGCCCGACGACAACCGTCCCTCGCTCGGACTTCGAACCTGGATGGAACCTCGCCTCGAGAACGCGCACGACCCGCCACGAGGGCAAGAGTCATGCCCCTGTTCCGTCCGCGGCCGGGCGGCTCACTCGACGGCGCAGGCCCGTCTCCCTCCTTCAAACAGGTGTAAAGAAATCGACCGCCTGCCGGCCTGATCGTAAGAATTTCAGTCGATCGGCGCGCTCGCAGACAAGGATGATGCTGCGCGCATTCTGGCGCCTCACGGCCCACCTGCCACGGGGCCCGTCGGGCCCGCCACCGGCGCGTTCGTCGCGCCCACGACGGCGCGTTGTTGACCGTCGGCCGGCGCCGGGCGTCCCAGATCCGCGAATGGGGTTCCGGCCTCGCCCACCTGGGGCGACAGGCGTTCGGACAGATCCGCGATCGGTTGCAGCACCTCGTTGCGCGACGCCCCGACACGTGCGATCGCCTTGGCGAGCCGACGTCGGCCCTCCGCCTGCTTCGCGTCCGGCTCGCCCTGGTCGAAAGCGCGCAGCGTGACCTGCGCAGCGAGATCCGATGTCATGATCGCGAGCGCGCGTTTCACCTGCCCCTGCCCGTCCGCGTCCAGGGATCGAAGGTCGACGGCCTTCAGCCCGCGCGCGGAGCCGAACCAGACGCTCCCCAACGTTCCGAAGGCCGCCGCGTCCGGTGCCGGAAGATCCTCGAAAACCAAGCTCGGCTCGCCGTTCGCCGGAAAATCCTTGGAGAAGAGGGCGAGCAGCAGGGCGCCCGCGGGCGCGCCCCGGGCGACGGCCACCTGCGCTCCGACCGGGAAGAACAAGTCACCCCCCTTCGCGAGCTCGCGCGAGACGAGCGCGCGTGCCGTCCCGTCGAGCGTCACGGCGCTCTCGGCGTGGTCGTGCGTCGTGCGCTTGAGCGTCGCCATCAGGTCCCGTACCTGATCGATGCCGACGACGACGTTCAGCGCGGCGCCCTCGGAGTAGCCGGCGTGATAGATGCCGACCAGCTCGTACTCGCCGGTCGCGCACGAGATTCCGAGCACGGGCGATCCGGAGTTGCCTTTGGACAGCAGCGCGTCCACGACGAAGTCGTCGTGATCCCAGTCGCGGTAGTCGTCATGGTCATGGGCGGACACCACTTTGCCGATGTTCGTCGCTCGGAAGGCCCCCAGCGGAAACCCGCGCACCTCGACGAGATTGCGTTCATGGATCCCGGCGCTCCGGCCCACCTTCCAGGGCATCACCTGCAGGGCGGCGCGCGCCTTGACCACCGCGACATCGAGCTGCGGATCGGTCACGACGCGGGTCAGCGGAATGTCGTCCTTGCCGTAGCTGTCGTCCTCGTCGTCCACGAGGCTGAGCGCGTCCGACACCCGCTTGCAGCCCGGGGGCACGCCCTGCACCTGATGCGAGGCGTCCGTGATCGCCGGCCAGACGGCCACATGCTCGTTGGTCAGCAGAAGCGTCTCGCCTGCCTGCTTTCGATATGCGAACGCGGTGCCGTGCGCGACGACCTTGCGCCGATCCCGTCGCACCGTCCCGTCTGAGCCGTAGGACAGGCACTCGTAGACCGCGGTGTTCCGGGTGCAATAGGAGAAGGTCGCGTCCGGGCGGTGATCGAAATCGCGCGCAGCCGCCGAAAGCGAGCCGAAATCGTCGGCGTACTGCCCGGAGCAGAACGCCGGCGGCGGCGGAGCCGCTGCGCTCGCGCCATTCCCTTCCCCTGCGATCGCGACCGCGAGGGTGGCAAGCACCAGCGACGGGATCCGCCTCGCAACATCGAGCATGGCGGCTCTTCCTTGCAGGCTCCATGCCCTCCATTCTCCAGCTGCCTCGGCGCGAACCTCGGCGGCCTGGAAGCGAAACGGACGACGGTGGACTCCGACGACAATTTATTTGTCGGGTGCGCGGCGGCCATCCAGCGCGCGGACGCGGGCGACGGCCGGCACGCGCGTTGCTGCTCTAAGACCGCAGCATCCGTGTATACGTCGATCCACTCCGGCACCTCGTGAAAGGACGGCTCTCCATGCCGTTGCGCTGGCGATCGATCCTGAGTGAGCCCCGCTTTGTCGGGCGCGCCGCGGTCGGGTTCGGCCTGGTCACCGCCATCACCGTCCTGACCGCGATCACGTCAGCCCTCTACGCGCGCGACGCCTCGGCCAGACGGGAGCAGATGCTGACCGCGTACGCCACCGACCTCACGAACGCCTACCGGGCACAGTTGGCCGCAGAGAAGATGGTAGCGGTTGGCCGCGGATACTTGCTCGACGCCAACCCCAACGGACGCGTGCGCTTCCGCGACGCCGAAACGCAACTGGACCGATCGCTGGATGCACTCGACCATGCCGCCGCGTCGGCACACGAGCGAGAGCTGCTCGCGCAAGCGAAGGGCTCGGCTGTCCATTACAGGACGATGTTCGACGACATCATCGAGTCGGGCGACCGACCGGGCCCGACGCGCACGGAGTCGCTGCGGGACAAACTCATTCCAGCGCGTGAGGAACTGGGCGCTCGCCTGGAAGAGCTGGTGGATCACAAGCGCGCGCTGCAGGACGCCGCGACACGAAGAGCCCGCCGGATCGACGTCAGCACGTTCGTCTTCATGGCGTCGATCGGAATCGGCGGCGCCATCTTGAGCGTCCTGCTCGCGTGGGGGTTCACGAAGCACCTCGGCCACATGTATCGTCGCGAGCAGGACGCGGCGGCGCGCGCCAACGCCGCCGCCGCCGCGAAGGAGGAGCTGCTCGGCACCGTCGCGCACGATCTGCGCAACCCTCTCGGCGCCATCATTCTCAAAGCGACGCTGCTCGGTAAGCGGACCGAGGACGCCAGGGCGCGGAGCCACGCCGAGTCGATCGCGGCTATCGCGACGCGGGCCGAAGTCTTCATCCAGAGGCTATTGGACGCCGCGAGCATCGAAGCTGGTCGGCTGTCGGTGGCGTGGAAGAGATGCGTGGTCGCCGACTTACTGGCCAACACGATGGAGACATTCGGCGCCCTCGCCGCGCAAAAAGCCGTGACGCTCGAGCAGGAGATGGGCCGCGGTGATCTCGCCGTCTGGGGCGACCCGGAACGGATCGGTCAGGTCCTCGCGAACCTCGTGGGCAACGCGCTGAAGTTCACCCCCGAGGGCGGGCAGGTGACGATCCGGGCGGTCGAGTCCGGGTTCCACACCCGGATCGAGGTTCGCGACACCGGACCGGGCATCGCGTCGCAGCACCTCCCGCGCATCTTCGACCGCTTCTGGAAAGCCGACGCCGAGGGCCGACAGGGAACGGGGCTGGGACTCTATATCGCCAAAGGAATCATCGAAAAGCATCGCGGCCGCATCTGGGCCGAGAGCCTGGTGGGCGTCGGGAGCGCCTTCATCTTCGAGCTGCCAATCGCGCCGCCGTCCGAAGCCGAAGCGGAACCTGTTCCGGTGGCGCCAGACGAACGGCGGCCGGCCGACTCGGAAACAATGCAAGGAGGTGCGGTTGGCGAACATCCTCATCGTTGACGACGACCGCGAGATCGCGGACACCCTCGCCGAGCTGCTGATCCCGGCCGGGCACGCGACGCGGACCGCGAGCGACGGCGCCGAAGGGCTGCGCAGAATCGCCGAGGATGTCCCGGAGCTCATCCTCCTCGACGTCGAGATGCCGATCCTCGACGGCCCGGGGATGGCGCGCGCGCTCGCAACCCAGCGCGACGGACATCCGCCGATCCCGATCATCGTCGTGTCGGCTTCAGCGGACATTCGGCAACTCGCCGAGCGAATGGGGACACGCCACTTCGTGAAGAAGCCGTTCAGCATGAACCTCCTGATCGAGGTCGTCGAACAGGCCCTCGACTCGTCGCGAACCTGAGTCCCGAGTGCTCGGGCCTGGTTCGGGAGTTCACGCGCATCTTCAAGAACGAGCACAACGTCGACGGCGTCGACCACCTGTTCGATCCGGGGTTTCAACACCATTTCCGGATGCCTCTGCCGCCGGGGCTAGATGGGTTCAAGGCGATCGGGCGGGCCATGAACGGCGCGTTCCCGGACGTCCGCGTCACCGAAACCGACCTCATCGCGGCCCGTGATCGCGTCGTCGAGCGGAGCGACGTCGTCGGCACGCACAAGGGCGACATGATGGGCGTACCGCCAAGCGGCAAGACCGTGCGATGGTCGGAGATTCACATCTACCGTCTGGCCGGCGGCAAGATCGCCGAGCACTGGGTGGAGCTTGCGATGTTGGAGATCATGCAACAGATCGGAGCGGTGCCGAGCCGAAGCTGACACACGCCATGGACAACAACGAGGTCATTCGACTCGTCGAGCTGGCGCAGCGGGGCGATCGCGGCGCCCTCGAGGACGTCGTCCGTGCTGCGCAGGACGACGTCTTCCATCTGGCGCTCCGGATGCTGGGCGATCCGGAGGACGCGCGCGACGCATGCCAGGAGGTGCTGGTTCGAATCGTTACGAAGCTCGGCTCGTTCCGGGGCGAGAGCCAGTTCCGAACCTGGGTCTACAGCGTCGCGACGCACGCCCTGCTCAACTTCCGCAAGGAGATGCGCCGCCCGAGACGTCGTTCGACGAGGGGGATGCTGCTCTGCCTCGACCGCCCTCACCGGCTGGCCTACATCCTGGGCGAGATCCTCGAGCTACCGGGCGAGGAGGCTGCCGCGATCCTCGGACGACACTGAGCCAGGACGGATGACGGAGGACCTGCGATGCCCGTAGACGTGCTGACCGAGATCGTCATCGCACGACCGCCGGAGCAGGTGGCCGCGTACGCGGGCGATCCTTCCAACGCTCCCGAGTGGTACGTGAACATCAAGGCGGTGGAGTGGAAGACCCCGCCGCCGCTCGCCGTCGGATCCCGCGTAGCGTTCGTCGCCCACTTCCTCGGCCGCCGGCTCGCCTACACCTACGAGTTCGTTGAGCTCGTACCGGGGTCCAAGCTCGTGATGCGGACCGCGGAGGGCCCGTTCCCGATGGAAACGACCTACACCTGGCAGCCCCATGGCGACGGCGCGACGAGGATGACCCTCAGAAACCACGGCGAGCCGCGCGGCTTCTCGAAGCTCGCCGGCCCGCTCATGGCGGCGGCTATGCGCCGGGCGAACCGGAAGGATCTCGCTCACCTCAAGGCAATCCTCGAGAACGCGGCTCGGGAAGCGAAGCAGATCTAGCTAGACCGCCGGCGTCGCGGCGCCGCGCCGCCGAGCGTCGCGGCGAAGGCCACGCCTCGCTCGAGGTCGGGACCGACGCGCACCATCAGATCGCTTTTCACGATCCCGCAGAAAGTCTTGCCGCCGAGCAGGAACGCGAGACCGCCGAACATCTGCTTTTCGGTGACGCCCGCACGGTCGGCGACGGCGCGCCGGATCCGTTCAGCGAGATCTCGATCGTAGGCCATCGGCGTTGCCTTCACGGGCGGGGTGCCCGCCGGACTCGACGTACCGCTTCAGACCCGAGAAGAACCCGTGAATGCCGGCGCTCCACTTTCGCCGAACGATCAGCGCGTCCAGGAGCGTTCCGAGCGGGCCGAACTTCAGCCGATACTCCATCCGCTGGCGCACGACCGTTCCGCCGGCGTCGGCTACGAGGGTGTAGCTATGGCGGAGCGCTCGCACCGGCAGCGTGCACTCGTACAGCTCGAACGAGAGCGCTTCGTTGGGACGCCAAGTACCGACGCGCTCCTTGAACCAGCCGCCGGGCGCGAGGTCGCACTTCCGCGCAGCGCCGGGTCCCTGCTTCGTTTCAGAGACGACTTCGGCCTTCGAAACGCCGGGGTCGTATTCGGCGAGCGCGTCGAGCGACGCGAGCGCCGACCACACCTTCTCGGGTGGAGCGTCGATGCGGATTTCGTTTTCGAGCACGGTCATGACGGCACCTCCAACAGCTTCGCGCGCCGCCCCGCCGATCCGGGCCGCGTGTGACGGACTTCCAGCTCCCCCCGTAGCTTCCGGGCGAAGGCCTCTTTGTCGGAGCGAAACCGGCGGACGAAGGCGCGATCAGCGGCCGTCCGCTCGTCGTGTTTCGCGCTCCAGGCGATGATCTCGAGCAGGATCGGCAGCAGATCGATCCCCTTCGCGGTCAGACGATATCCGCCACCGGAAGCGGGGTCTTTCTCGACGATCCCGTTCTGCTCGAGCCGGACCAGGCGGTCGGCGAGGACGTTGGTCGCGATGCCTTCCTCGGCTCGCAGGAACTCGGTGTACGTCGTCCGGTCCTTGAACATGAGGTCCCGAACGATGAGGAGCGTCCATGGATCGCCGAACACCTCGAGGGCGAAGTGAACGGGACAGTCCGATCTCCGGTGGCGGCGCCTCATGGTTCCCTACTTGTTTTTCACAAGCAGGGTGACAGAGCTACTTGCTAAAAGCAAGTGCGCGATCCGGCGACCCTCACCAGGGCTGGCCTTCGCCGGTCTCGACGAACGACCGCAGGCTGCCGACGAAATGCCGCCAACCTTGTACCACCGGCTCGGGGGCGTCGCCTTTCCAACCGCCGTGCTCGAACGAGACCTCGGTGGCGTTCCCGTCGGCCGCCAGCGCCCAGTTCAGCGTCGTGCCGATCCACGATTCCATGTCGTGGCCGACACACGTCCAGCGCACCGACGTCTTCGGGACCACCTCGTCGACGCGGAAGCGCATCGAGACGATGGTGCCGTTCTTGTTGAACTTGAGCTTGGACTCGCCTCCCGCCTTCTCGGCGATCTGGCAGTCCTTCGACCACCAGCCTCGGTATCCAGCCGGGGAGGTCAGGGCGTCGAACACTTTCTCGGTGCTGCCGCGAACGATGATCTTCTCTTTGATGGTGCTCATCACGGGCCTCCTTGGTTCACGTCTCCAGATAGCGGGCCAAGCTCTCGAGGCAGCCCTTCCAGCCGCCCTCGTGCTCGCGCAGGATGGTGGCGTCCCCGGGGAGCTCGTGGGAGATGGTGAGCTCGGTCTTCGCGCCGACGTCGCGCAGCTCGACGGTGACCAAGCTGTCGGCGACGCCGAGCTCTTCGCAGGTCCAGGTGAACACCAGGCGCGCGTCGGGCTCGATCACCCGGTACGCCCCCTCCTGCACGTGTACGCCGCCCTCGGGATCGTGCATCGCGATCCTGTAGCGGCCGCCGACGCGAACGTCGGCGGTCACGTCCGCGCGCCAGCCCGGCGCGGGGAAGAACCATTGGGCCATCAGCTCGGGACGGCACCAGGCGGCGAACACCCGGGCAGGTCGGGCCGCCAGGGCCTTCTTCACGACGACGACCGAGCGCGCCCCGGGCACCGTCATTCCTTTTCCGGCGTGAGCGCGAGCCAGCGGTCGAGCGACGTGAGCTGGCCTTCCCAGAACCCGGCGAGCTTGACCAACACCGCGCCCGCGTCGCGAAGGGGCGCCGCATCCATCCGGCACCGGTGTTCGCGGCCGCGCCGCGTCCGGCGCAAGAGCCGCGCCCGCTCCAGGACTCGAACG
>DATMZL010000706.1:0-11941 GCA_035607075.1 Polyangia bacterium | reverse complement strand
AACGTGATCTGAAGAATCCCCGCGCCGATGACGACGCCGAACACCGTCCCTTTACCGCCCTGCAGCGAGCAGCCACCCAGGACGGCGGCCGCCACCGCGTGCAGCTCGTAGGACGCGCCCATCGACGGCGTCGCCGTCGGCAGGTACGCGACGTACAGCATGCCCGCGAGGCCGGCGAGCACCGCCGCGCCCAGGAACGTCGCGAGCCGCACCATTCGCACGGGCACGCCCGACAGGCGCGCCGCCTCGGCGTTCGATCCGATCGCGTAGCAGTAGCGGCCGAACAGCGTGCGGTGCATGACGAACGAGACGATCGCCAGCGCCCCCGCCGCAAACCAGAACGGCGTCGGCAAGCCCAGCGCCTCGCCCTTCCCGAGCGCGCGAAAACCTTCGTAGCGTCCCTGGAAGCCGACGTCGGTCCCGCCCGTCAGCACCTCGGCGATGCCGCGCAGAAGCAGCATGAACCCCAGCGTCACCACGAACGGCGGAATGCCGAGCCGCGCGACGATCCCGCCTTGCACGACGCCGATCACCAGCGCGATCGCCAGCGCGATGGCGACCGCCGCGCCGATGCCGAAGCCGCCGTACACCGCCAGGTAGCTGGTGGAGACGCCGGTGATGCAGATGACCGATCCGACCGACAGGTCGATCCCGCCCGCGATGATCACGATCGCCTCGCCCAGCGCGAACAGCGAGATCAGCGAGATGTGGCGGATGTTGTTACGAAGGTTGTCGCCGCCGAAGAAGACCGGGTTCAGCGCCGCGGTGATGATCGCGAGCACGACCATCACCCCCAGCATCGTGAGCTCTTTCTTGAAACCCCTCATGGACACAGCAGCGGCCGACCTCTCACGTTCCCGCTTTCGCGAGCGTACTACTTCTTTTGCTCGCGCAGCTCCGCCCAGAACGGCGTCAGGTTGCTCTTGTCGATCTTCTGGATCGTCGTGTCGATGAAGGTCGGGATCGTCTTCCCTTCCTGCACGTCCTTCAACGCCTTCATCGACTGATAGCCGAACTGGAACGGCCTCTGCACGACCGTCGCGAAAATTGTCCCGTCCTGGACCGCCTTCAGCGTCTCTTCTTCCTCGTCGAACGCGACGACGAGCGGCTTCTTCGCGCGCGTCGACGCCTTCACGGCGTCGACCATGCACGGACCGTTGTACGACCAGAGGCCGATCGTCATCACCAGGTCGGGGTAACGCGCCAGCGCGTCCTCGACGTTCTTCTTCGCCTTGTTGCGGTCGGCGCCGTCGAGGAACACGGGGAGGATCTCGATCCCGGCCTGCTTGCCCAGCGTCTCGTCGATGCCGCGCTTGCGATCGACAGCGTTCTGCATGTCGATGCGGCCGACGAAGATCGCGATCTTGCCCTTGCTGATGTTGGCCGCCTTCAGCGCGTCGATCGCAGCCTGGCCCGCCAGCTTGCCCGCCGCGACGTTGTCGGTGCCGACGAACGCCTTGCGCTGCGACTTGGGCGCGTCCGAATCGTGCACGACCACCGGCATCTTGGCGGCGACGCGGTCGAGCAGCGGCGTCATCGCGTCCGGGTTGATCGCGCAGATCGCCATCCCGTCGAACTTCTGCACCAGGATGTCCTCGATGAAACGCTGCTGCTCGGACACCTCGGTCTTCAGCGGCCGGAACACGTCGGCCTTGATGCCGAGATCCTTCTCCGCCTTGCGCACGCCCTTCTCGGCGATGTTCCAGAAGTCTGAGGAATTGTTCGTTACGAAGGCGAAGTGGAAGACCTTCGCGGCGCCTGGCTCGGCCGCGGCCGGCGCGGCTGAGCTGCCCGGCTCGGACTTCTTGCACCCGGCCCCACCGACGGCCAGCACGACCGCCAGCGCCGTGATCAAAGAATTGCGTTCGCTCTTCGTCATCGTCTCCTCCTCTTAACAGAGTTCCCCGGGCTCGAACAACGCAGCAGGGGAATTAATATAGAGTATTTACAAATTCGGCAAATGCGGCTCGGTTCGCTGGCACGCGCGCGATCGTGCGCCGCGCCGCGAACACGCAAATTTTGCGACGTCCGCTTATCGATTTTTCGATGACGATTTTTTCCTGTTGCCGCAACTAAACAGGCATCCGGCGGCCATTCACCGACGTAGCTCTGGTTTTGGCCTCTTTGTCATGCCCCGACAAAGGCTCATACGCATCGCGTTTCTCGCTGCGACTGCGGTGCCGATCTATCTCGGCTGCGCCGTCAGCGAACCGCTCGATATCGACGAGCTCGCGAAGAACCATCCAGCGACGGGCGCCGCGGGCACGACGGGCGCGGCCGGAATGACCGGCGTGTTGAGCGGAAACGCAGGCACGTCGGGTGCAGCCGGCACGAGCGGCACCACCGGCGGAAAAGATTCGATCACGTCGGCGGGACAGGCCGGCGACACCGGGAGCGCGGGCGCGAGTGGCAGCGGCGGAAACAACGTTTCCGGTCAAGCTGGCACCGGCGGCGGTGGTCTGGGTGGGAGTGTCACCGGTCTCGCGGGGCGTGGCGGCACCACCGGCTTCGCCGGAACGACCGGCGCAGCGGGGCGCGGCGGAACAACCGGCTTCGCCGGAACGACCGGATCCGCGGGACGCGGCGGAACGACCGGATCCGCGGGCGCGGGCGGCGGATCGGTCGACGGCGGGACCAACCCTGACGGCGGACCCACGCAGACGTTCACGGACATCTACAACACGATCCTCGTCGTCTACTGCGCGGGGAGCAGCTGCCACAACCCCGGCTCGCAAGGCGGCGTCAGCTTCTCGTCGCAGTCGAACGCGTACAGCGCCGTGAAGTCGCGCGTCACGGCCGGCAACGGCGCCGGCTCTCGCTTCTACATGACCGTGAACTCGGGTTCGATGCCGCGCGGCGCGGCCAAGCTGTCGTCGGCCAACCTGGCCAAGATCAAGACCTGGATCGACCAGGGCGCGCTCAATAACTGACGACGCGCGCGATCAGGTGAACTGGCGCGTGATCCAGATGCCCGCGATCCCTGCGAGCCAGCAGGTCACCAGCGTGACTGCGACGTTCGTGATCGCGAGCGTCACCGCGCCCGACTGCGCGAGGTGCAGGGTCTCGTAGTTGAAGCTCGAATATGTCGTGAACCCGCCGAGCACGCCGGTCACGATGATCAGCCGCAGATCGGGAGACAGCGCTGACTTCTCCAGCGCCAGCACCATCACAACGCTGGCCAGGAACGACCCGATCACGTTGACGCCCAGCGTGCCGAACGGGAAGTTGCCGAACGCGCTCTTCATCGCCGTCGAGAACAGGTAGCGCGCGCCGGTGCCGACCGCGCCGCCCAGACAGATCAGTAAAAACCTCGCCATCGCCGTCATTTATCGCGCGCGGTCGCATGCCGCGCCAGATCGGAGTTACCATCCGGGGCGGGAGGCGACCATGCAGCGCCATCGAGGAACGTACCCGTGCGGAACGCCGCGGCCCGCCGGTCCGACGCGACGCCAGTTCGTACAGGGCATCGGGACGCTTGTCGGCGCTGCCACCGTCGGCTGCGCGGGCAAGCCGCCCGCCATGATCACGACCGGACCGACCGACGCCGCGACCCACGGCAAGGCCGCCACCGACCGCGTGACGCTCGGAGCGACGGGCATCGTCACGTCGCGCCTGGCGCTGGGCAGCGGCACCCACGGCGCCAACAGATCGTCCGATCAGGTGCGCATGGGGATGACGGCGTTCGTCAACCAGTTCACGTATGGATACAGCAAGGGCCTCACCTTCTTCGAGACGGCCGACGACTACGGCGCGCACCCGTACATCGCCGAGGCGGTCCGCCAGGTCGGGCGCCAGAACGTCGTCGTGCTGACCAAGACCGAAGCGCAGACAGCGTCGGCGATGAAGGCCGACCTCGATAGGTTCCGCAGCGATCTCGGTATCGACATGATCGACATCGTCCTGCTGCACAACAAGCAGAGCGCGACGTGGACGACCGAGTGCGCGGGCGCGATGGACGTGCTCTCGCAGGCGAAGGAGAGCGGCATCATCCGCGCGCACGGCGTCTCGTGCCACACGCTGGCGGCGCTGCAGCTGGCTGCCGCCACGCCCTGGGTCGAGATCGATCAGGCGCGCGTGAACCCGGATGGCATCTTGATGGACGCCGATCCAGCCACGGTCATCGGCGTCCTCACGCAGATGAAGGCGTCCGGCAAGGGCGTCATCGGCATGAAGATCCTCGGCGAAGGGCAGCTCGGAAACCAGGTCGACCGCGCCATCGGGCACGCCGTCGGGCTGGACTGCATCGACGCGTTCACCATCGGCTTCACAAGCAACGCGCAGATGGACGAGGTCGTGCAGAAGATCGCAACGTCCTGACGCCCCTCCCGATTCGGCCTTATCCTTCCGCCGGATGTCCGATCCGAGTCCTTCGCACAAGCACACGAACCGGCTGATCAACGAGACCAGCCCCTACCTCTTGCAGCACGCCCACAACCCCGTCGATTGGCGGCCGTGGGGCGACGAGGCGTTCGCCGAAGCGCGACGGCTGGGCAAGCCGGTGTTCCTGTCGATCGGCTACTCGACCTGCCACTGGTGCCACGTCATGGAGGAAGAGTCGTTCGAGGACGAGGACATTGCGGCGGCGATGAACGAGCTCTACGTCAGCATCAAGGTCGACCGCGAGGAGCGGCCCGATGTCGACGCCGTCTACATGGCCGCGGTGCAGGCGCTGACGGGATCCGGAGGATGGCCGATGAGCGTCTGGCTGACGCCCGATCGCGAGCCGTTCTTCGGCGGCACGTATTTTCCGCCCCGCGACGGCGCCCGCGGCGCGCGCCACGGCTTCCTCAGCATCCTGCGCGACGTGCATGACGCGTACAAATCCGATCCCGAGCGCGTCGGGCGCGCGACGGCCGCTCTGGTCGGCGCCGTGCGCGCGCGCATCGAGGCGGGCGGCGGTGGGACGACCGCCGCAACGACGGCGGCCGGGCGCCCGGCCCCGTCGCTGATCGGCGACACCGTGACGATCTTCAAGCGCTTGTTCGACGACCGCGACGGCGGCGTGCGGCGCGCGCCGAAGTTTCCCTCGAACATGCCGATCCGCCTGCTGCTGCGCGCGCACGCGCGCACGGGCGATCAGGTCGCGCTGCTGATGGCGGCACTGACGCTGGAGAAGATGGCGGCGGGCGGCATGTACGATCAGCTCGCGGGCGGCTTTCACCGCTACTCGACGGACGCGCATTGGCTGGTGCCGCACTTCGAAAAGATGCTCTACGACAACGCGCTGCTGGTTGTCGCCTACGCCGAGGCCTGGCAGGTGACGGGGCGCGAAGACTTCGCCCGCGTCGCGCGCGACACGCTGGAGTACCTGCATCGCGAGATGACCGCGCCCGACGGCGCCTTCTATTCCGCGACCGACGCCGATTCGAAGCGCCCGGACGGGAAGTCAGAGGAGGGCGCGTTCTTCGTCTGGTCCGAGGCCGAGATCCGCGAGGTGATCGGCGGCGGCGCGGACG
Organism: Polyangia bacterium; assembly: GCA_035607075.1. Classification (GTDB taxonomy): domain Bacteria; phylum Myxococcota_A; class Polyangia; order Fen-1088; family Fen-1088; genus JADGRB01. Next base: position 6,485 of record DATMZL010000706.1, on the reverse strand, counting down.
CCGGCGGCGAAGCCGATCGCTTCATCCGCTATTACGGCGTGACCGGGGAGGGGAACTTCGAGGGTGCGAACATCCTCGCGGTCGCCGCGCCCGACGAGCGCGAGCACGGCGCGTTAGCCCCTCAGCGCGCGGCGCTGTACGCGGCGCGCCTGCACCGGCCGCCGCCGTTCCGCGACGAGAAGATCCTGGCGGCCTGGAACGGCCTGGCGATCTCCGCGTTCGCGGTCGCGGGGCGGATCTTCGACGAGCCCCGCTACGTCACGGCGGCGGCGCGCGCGGCGACCTTCCTGCTCGAGACGATGCGGCCCGGCGGCCGGCTCGCGCGCAGCGCCAAGGACGGCCGCGCCGGCGCCGCCGGTTTCCTCGATGACTACGCCTTCACCTGCGCCGGCTTGATCGAACTGTACGAGGCGACGTTCGATCCGCGCTGGCTGCGCGACGCGATCGCGCTCGCCGACGACGTCGAGCGGCTGTTCGCCGATCCGGCGGGCGGCTGGTTCATGACCGCCGCCGATCACGAAAAGCTGATCGCGCGCGAGAAGCCGACCTACGACGGCGCCGAGCCGTCGGGGACGTCGGTCGCGCTGCTGAACGCGCTGCGCCTGGCGACGTTCACGTCCGACGACCGCTGGCGCGCGATCGCGGACCGCGCCTTCGCATCGATCGCGCCGACGCTGGCGGAAAACCCGCTCGGGCTGACCGAGGCGCTGCTCGCGCTCGACTGGGCCAGCGACGAAGCGAAGGAGATCGCGATCGTCTGGCCGCGCGATGCGGCGCCCGACGCCGCCCGCCCGCTGCTCGACGTGGTCCGCCGCGCGTTCGTCCCCAACCACGCGCTCGCTGCCGCCAGCGAGGCCGACGCGGCCGCGCTCGGAAAGCTGATCCCGTTCATCGCCGACAAGAGCGCCGTGGGTGGCCGCGCCACCGCCTACGTCTGCGTACGCGGCCGCTGCGAGCTCCCCGTCCAGGACGCCGAAGCGCTCACGACGTTGCTCGCGCGCCGGCTGCCGTACGCGGCCAGCGGCGCGGAGGAGACCTGATCAGCGCCGCGTGTAGACCGCGACGTTGCCCGTGTTCGTGGCGCCGACCGCGGTGTTCGTCGAGAAGATCGTGAACGTCGCGTCAGTGGCCGTGTACGTCGCCGTGCCGGCGTTGTGCATGACGGCCGCGTCGACGTCGAAGTGCTCGCAGGTCGACATCCCGGTGAAGGCGTTGCCCTGCGGCGTCAACCGGAAGGACACCGTCCCCGACAGGATCTGGCCGAACACCATCTGGAGGCAGCCGCCCGCGATCGTGATCGTCGTGGACAGCGGGAGGTGCCCGCTGCAACCCGTCTCGCCGTAGTAGGTCTGCGCGGTCAGGACGTAGGTCCCGTCAACGATCGCGCCGCCCGTTCCGGTGGGCTCCGCGCCGCTCGCGCACGTCGGCGTAATCACGTCTCCCACGTTCGCCAGCGTGTTGCACTCCTGCCCCGCGGGAACGTCCGCGCCGCACATCCCCGGCGTCATGCCTATGTCGGGCTGCGAGCCCGTGTCGGACTGCGACCCTGTGTCGGACTGCGATCCCGTGTCCGACGACCCGCCGTCGGGCGACTGCTTCGCGCCCCCGCACGCCGCGACCGTCAGCGCGAGTGCGCCCACCGCCCAGACCAGCCGCACTTTCCCGTCGGGTCTCATCGATGGCGGGCAGCCTAGCGGATCCGCTCGTCGCGCGAAGCGGCGACGGTCACAGCCGGTAGGGCGACGGACGTCGCAGCGGAAACAAGGTTTCCGCGATCGTCGCCGCCGGCACGCCGAAGCGCTCGCCCAGAGCCCGCAGCACGCTAACGTTCAGCCGACCCTCGGGCGCGTCGACGTCCTCGCCGCGCGCCCGCGCCGCCAGCGCCTCGGTCATCAGCGCGTGGTAACCGGCGATCCATTCCATCCACGGCTCCGTGGCACCTGCGCCCGCCGCCACGTCGGCAGTCGCCGCCGCCCGCCGCGCCAGCTCGTCGCGGCCCAGCGTGTCCAGCTCGCGCAGGCACCCGGGAAACTGCGCCGCCAGCGCCCGCAGCTCGTCGCGCGTCGCGGGCGCCCCGCCCTCGTCGCGCCGCGCCCGCAGCGCCACCAGCGACCGATACTTGCTCGCCAGCGTGTCCAGCGCCTCCCGTGTCATTGCTGCCATGGATTCACGCGGGTCGCCGAATGGCGCGCCGCCGCCCAGACGTTACAATGGCGGGACGCGGGATGCCCGTTAGGCGATTCTCCGTCGGTAGCTTTGTCGTGGTCTCGATGCTGGCGACGCTGGCTATGGGCGGCGGTGCGTCCGCGCGGTCGCACCGAAACCGATCGAAACCCGCGAAAAGCACGGAGCCGGAACAAAAACCGCCTAAGGAATCCGTCAAGGAAAGAGACGACGCGACCGAGACCGACGAAGGCGCCGCGCCCGAATCCGAGCCCAAGGCCGAACCCAAATCCGAATCGAAGCTGCCCGAACCCAGCGTCGAACCTCACGTCGCGGAACCCGCGCCCGAACTCAAAGTCGCGCCCAGACCGACGCCCGTCCCCACTGTCGAAGCCGCGCCCCCATCCGCGAGCGACGGCAGCGTCGGATTCTCCGATCGCCTGTACATTCGCTCGCCCGGGGGCGAGGTCGTGCTGTTCCCGGGCGGACGCGTGCAGGTCGATGCCGCCGCGTTCCCGCGCCAGACGCCGAAGAGCGGCGCCTACCTGCGGCGCGCGCGCGTCGAGCTCACCGGGTGGCTGGGGCGAATCTTTTACTTCGACGTGTCCGCCGACGTCGCGCCGTCGCCGCCCGAGGGCGCCGAACCGATGGCGCCCAGCGCGCTGCCCGCGACCGACAACTACGTGGCGCTGGCGCCGTTCGGCGATCGCTTCATCCTGCAGGCCGGCCAGTTCGACGCGCCGTTCACGCTGGAGAACCGCACCTCTGACGCGTACACCGACTTCATCGAACGGGCGATGGTCGCGCGTTCCGTCGGCGCGCCCCGCAACAAGGAGGTCGGGGCGATGGTGCACGGCCTGCTGGGCGCTCTCTATTACTCGGCGGGCGTGTTCAACGGCGACGGGCCCGACTTCCGCAACTTCGACAACCAGCCCGACGCGATCGGGCGCGTCACCCTCTCGCCTTTCACGTCCAGCGACAGCCTCCTTCGCCGGCTGACGGTCGGCGGCTCCGCCTGGTACGGGCGCCACATCCTGGGACCGACCTTCCCGGTCCAGGCGACGCCCGGCGGCGTGCGCTTCCTGATCCCGCAGTGGAACAGCGGGCAGCCCAACCAGCCCACGCGCCCGCTGGAGCTGCGCGAGCACGGGTACGTGGCGGCGTTCGCGGGTGAGCTGTCGATCCCGTTCGGAACCCACGCCGGCCTGCGCGGCGAGGTCGTCTACAAGCAACAGCAGCTCGCCGAGGTGGAGACCACGACGGTGAACGGGCCGGTCACCGCGCTCGGCACGCCGCAGCTCAACGCGCTGGCCGCCTACGGCGAGCTGTGGCTTTGGCTCGCGGGCGACGAGCGCATGCTCCCTGCGCCGGGCTTGCAGCTGCCCGCCCGAATCGACGGCCGCTACCGGCGCGCCTTCGAGGACGGCCTGATGTTCGCGGTCCGCGGCGAGATGGTGAAGGAAGACCTCATCGACACGCAGGCCGCGCTCGCCGACCCGACCCGCGCCACGACCCGCGTCATCTCCGGCACGGCGGGCGTCAACTACTGGCGCGGCTCGTTCGCCCGCATCTCGATCAACTACGTGCTCAACATGTGGAGCGGCACGTCGGAGACGATCAAGGCGTTGCGCGCCGAGAGCTTGCTCGAGCATGAGCTGCTGCTTCGCTTCGCGGCGGCGCTCTGATATACAGGCGCGCGATGAGGCTGCTGCCCCACGACGCGTCTTTCTTCGCGCATTTCGAGCACCAGGGTAAGAAGACCGTCGAGGGCTGTCGGGCGTTCCTGGAGATGGTCGAACAGCCCGGGAACATGGAGACGCGCGCCGAACGCGTCAAGCAGATCGAGCACGAGTGCGACGAGATCACGCACGCCGTCGTCGAGAGCCTGCACAAGACGTTCATCACCCCGATCGATCGCAACGACATCTACACGCTGATCACGAAGATGGACGACATCATGGACTTCGTCGAGGCCGCCGCGGACCGGCTGGCGCTCTACGCGCTCCCGACGATGACGAAGGAGGTCGCGGATCTGGCCCGCTGCCTCGTGCAGAGCGCCGAGCACGTGCTGGGCGCGGTGTCGAGCATCCGAGACCTGGGCAAGCCCAACGGCATCCTGCAGCACTGCATCGAGATCAACCGGCTGGAGAACGTCGCCGATGGTCTCCTGCGCAGCGCGCTGGCGCGCCTGTTTCGCGAGGAGAATGACCCGATCGCCGTCATCAAGTGGAAAGAGATCTACGAGACGCTCGAATCGGCGACCGACCGCTGCGAGGACGTCGCGAACATCATCGAGGGCGTCGTCCTCGAGAACAGCTGAGCCCGCTGTGGTGACGCAAACATGGTGACGATCGTCGCGATCGTCGTGGTCGCCTTAGTCTTCGATTACATCAACGGCTTTCACGACGCCGCGAACTCGATCGCGACCGTCGTGTCGACGCGCGTGCTGACGCCGCGCCAGGCGGTGGTCTGGGCCGCGTTCTTCAACTTCATCGCGTTCGTGGTGTTCCCGCTGCACGTCGCGCACACGATCGGCAAGGGCATCATCGATCCCAAGATCGTCGACGACGCCGTGCTGTTCGGGGCGCTGGGCGGCGCGATCGCCTGGAACCTGATCACCTGGTGGTATGGCTTGCCGTCCAGCTCGTCACACGCGCTGGTGGGTGGCCTGATCGGCGCCGGCTTCTGCAAGGGCGGATCGGCGGTCATCCAGTCAGGCGTCGCGAAGACCGCGCTGTTCATCGTGGTATCGCCGGTGCTCGGGATGGTGCTGGGCGGCGGGATGATGGTGCTTGTGGCGTGGCTGTTCCGGCGCGCCCAGCCCGGCAAGATCGATCGCTGGTTCCGGCGGCTGCAGCTCGTGTCGTCGGCGCTGTTCAGCCTCGGGCACGGCGCCAACGATGCCCAGAAGACGATGGGCATCATCATGGCGATGCTGCTCGCGAAGGGCCACCTCGGCCCCAAGGCGCCGCTGCCGATCTGGGTGATCCTGTCGTGCCAGCTGGCGATGGGCCTCGGCACGCTCTCGGGCGGCTGGCGCATCGTCAAGACCATGGGCATGCGCCTGACCAAGCTGAAGCCGTTCGGCGGCTTCTGCGCCGAGACCGGCGCCGCCGGGATGCTGTTCCTCGCCAGCGCGCTGGGCGTTCCCGTGTCGACCACGCACACGATCACGGGCGGCATCGTCGGCGTCGGCTACGTCACGCGGCCGTCGGGCGTGCGCTGGCGCGTCGCCTTCCGGATCGTGTGGGCCTGGCTGTTCACGATCCAGTCGGCGGCGCTGATCGCCGCCGCGATCTACGCCGGCCTGCGCGCGCTCGGAATGCGTTAAAACGCCGCGCCCTGTGGATGGAACAGCCGTTCCACGAACGACCGCATCGCGGGGCCGTCGCCCGCCAGCAGCGCGCGTAACCGATCGGGCGCGAACGACCGCCCCGACGACGCGCCCGCGGGCGTCGCCGCGGATCCGCGCGCGAGCAGCGCGCCCGTCGAGGCGGACACGCCGACCCCCAGCGTCGCGGCCATCAGCGACAGCTGCGCATCGTCGAGCCCGTCGGTGCAGTCGTCGATCCCCGGCGACGCGCTGGGGTACATCAGGTTGCGCGGCACCATCGAGTGAATCAGCGCCCCCGAGTGCCCGAACTCGTGCGCGGTGACGATGTCGTCGAGCGTGGGATCGAGGACCCGCGCCTGCTGGAGGACGTTGTTCCCCAGCACCATGATCGGCGTGAAGCCGGCGGGGACGTCGACGTTCTGCCAGATCTGCGCCTCGTCGGGCATCGTCATCGCGAACTGGCTGAGCAGCGCCGGCGAGATCGACAGGCCGGCCAGTGTCATCCCCGGCCCGCCGACGGCCATTCCGCCGGGACGTTCCAAGTTCGGGATGACGAGCAGGTTCGTGACCGTGATGCCGCCGTCGCTGTGCGCCTTCACGAAATCGATCATCGGCCGCAAAACCCAGTTGGCGGCGAACGCGACAACCTGGTTGTAAAGCACGGGATCCATCGCCATCACCGCCGCCTCGTCGCTGAGGTCGACGCCCGGAAACATCTTCGTGAGCGCCAGGGTCAGCCCGACGGTGTCGGTGTCCAGCGCGTACGACATCGTCGTCGCCTGCGGCGGCACGTCGGTGAAGAACGACAGCGAGTGCCGGTGGTAGTAGCTCGCCAGCCCCTGCGTCGTCTCAGCGAGCGCGACGTTCCCGTTGACGTAGAGCCGCATCTCGCGCTCCCCCGCCAGCCGCTGATCGACGCTGTTGCAGGCCGGATTCGCGTACGGCTTGGCTCTGAAGTACGAGGCGAGATCGGGCGCGTCGCTACCGC
>DATMZL010001248.1:0-2455 GCA_035607075.1 Polyangia bacterium | reverse complement strand
TCTTCCGCTACGGCGGCGCGACCTTCGAAGACAGCTTCGTGGATCTCAGCGACCACTCGCAGGCGCTGAACGAAGAGCTCATCGTGCTGCACGGCGGGGCCTACGTCCGCGGGTCGTTCCCGACGGAGATGAACAACGCGGGCGACTTCGTCGGGTTCTACACGGCGGGCGGGAAGTATCGCGGCTTCCGCTACACGAACGCCGCGGGCATGGAGGACGTGCGGCCGCTGGTGGCGGGTGGCTCCACGCTCCTTTACGGCATCTCGGAGACCGGCGTCGCGGTCGGCTACAGCACGTTGGACGACACGCCATTCTTTGGCCCGACGCACGCGGTGCTGTTCGATAACGCCATCTCCGACATCGTCGATCTGAACGATCTCTATCCGCCGGCGACGACAGGCTGGGAGCTGACCGGCGCGTCCTCGATCAGCGGCGATTACATCGTTGGGTCCGGCGTCTTCAACGGCGACGGCGTGGGCCGCCCCTTCCGCTTGCACGTGTCGAGCGGCGTGATCGACGATCTTTCAGGCGGCTGGCATACGGCCGGCGCGAGGAAGGTCAACGCGTCGGGCGACACCGTCGGCGCGGGCACCCTGACCGCGGCGAATGCCGCGATCTCGCTCAGCTCCGCGTTCGTGTACACCGACCAGCTCGGTTTCAAGAACCTCGACGACATCATCCCGCAGGACTTCAGCTGGAGCATCCGCGACGCGACGTCGATCAACGCCGCGGGCGAGATCGTCGGCTGGGGCTACTACACCGGCGGCTGGGGCCCGAGCCCGTTCAAGCTGAAGTTGCCGGTGGGCGCGTCCGCGACCTGCAAGGCGCGGAACTTCTGCGGCGGACCGGATGACGACGCGATCTGTCTGTTCTCGGACGGCGTCGTCGAGGTGGACGGCCACTTCGTGGCGGTCTTCGGTTACGACAACTCGTCGACGATCACAGCGCACCCGACCGTCAACGAGGCCCACAAGGCGCGCGTCGCCGACGGCAGCCCGCTGCCGGACCCTCAGCCCTCGCCGCCCGCGAACTTCGCGCCCGGCACGCATAACGGCGGCTACCTGCCCACGTTCAACGCCGACGAGAAGGTCTCGTGGACGGTGGGCGGCGAGACAGTGACCGCGTCCGCCTCCAGCCATCACCTGACGCCGGTTCCCTGCGGCACCAGCGGCATCTGCGTCGTCATCGGCGGCGAGACGATCGTGGTCAAGCAAGATCTCGGGTCGCCGACCGCGCAGCCGGAGCCGACCTACGTGCAGACGTTCAACGGCGCGCTCACGGGATCGTTCGCTGTCAGCCCGTCGGGCGCCTCCACGTACACAGTGCCCATCAGCATCCCGCCCGGGATCGCCGGCATGGCCCCCAACCTGAGCCTCGTCTACAACAGCCAGGGCGGTGACGGGATCGCGGGGCAGGGCTGGGAGCTCGCGGGGCTCTCCGCGATCCACCGCTGCCCGAAGACGAAGGCGCAGGACGGCTTCGGCCACCAGGTCTCGATGAAGCCGATTGACCAGTACAACGACGGCGTCTGCCTGGACGGCAAGCGGCTATTCGAAGGCACGCAGTCGCAGATCGACGGGTCGGTGACGTACAAGCTGGAGCAAGACGACCACAGCACGATCACGAAGTACTTCAACAACCCGCCGCACGTCTTCGATGACCCGGGCAATCTGACCGACGTCTGGTTCAAGGTCGTCACCAAGACGGGCGAGACGCGCTACTACGGCAAGAGCCAGCGCACGCGCGTCGTCATGGGCACGACGGACCCGGCGCAACAGGTCGGCGTGTGGGCGCTCGAACGCGTCACGGACGGGTGGGGCAACTACTTCGACGTCAACTACAACGACGGCGGCACGAACTTCATGGCCGACGGGCTGCAGGTCTCGGAGATCTTCTACACCGGCCGCGAGCCCACCACGCCGAACGGCGACGAGCCGGAGCCGTTCGCGCACGTGAAGTTCACATACGAGGCGCGCCACGAGGAACGCTCGGCGCGCTTCGGATCGGTCACGCTGCCGCGCAAGAAACGCCTCAAGAACATCGTCACGAACGCGGGTATTTACACGCTGACCTACGACGAGTACCACCCGGGCCAGGGCTACACCGCGACGAACGATCCGATGTTGCCGACGCGCCTCAAGAGCATCGGGTACTGCGCGCCGGACAACGTGACGTGCATGAAGTCGCTCGACTTCGAGTGGGACGGCGGCGGTTATCACTGGGATTCGGCGGACGCGTTCGCGTTGCAGCCGCAGCAGCCGCTCAATCACGCGCCGAAGACGTCGCGCGGCACGCAGTTCGTCGACGTCAACGGCGACGGTCTCCTCGACGTTCTTCGTAGCCAGGGCCATACGGGACTGTTTCCGAGCTTCAACAGCAGCGGCTTGCAGAACACCGGACACGGTTACGTGACCGCGCCGCAGAACTGGACGCTACCCGAGCCGCTGGTCGACGA
>DATMZL010001245.1:0-2305 GCA_035607075.1 Polyangia bacterium | reverse complement strand
CAATGGCCAGGCTGCTGCTCCCGCTCCCGCCGCCGCGCCCCCTCCGAAGCGCGCCCAGGCGCCCGCCGCCCAGGCGGCTCCGGCCGCTCAGCCGGCCGCTACGGGCGGCAAAGTGCTGGCCTCGCCGCTCGCGCGGCGGCTGGCTACCGATCTCGGCATCGACCTGCGCCGCATCCAGGGGACCGGCCCCGGCGGCCGCATCGTCGAGCGCGACGTGAAGGCCGCAGCCGAAGGTGGTGCGAATGGCGCCGCCGCCGCGACCGACTGGCACGCCGCCGAGGAAGCGCCCCAAACTTCCGCGCCGCGCGTGTCCGCGGCCGCTCCCCTGCCCGCCCAGATCGTCCCCGACCGGCGCGGCGAAGCCCGTCCGGCCCACGCCGCCCCCGCCGAGGACATCGTCAGGCCGCTCTCGATGATGCGGCGGACGATCGCCGAGCGCCTGCTGGTGGCGAAGACTACGGTCCCGCATTTCTACCTGACCGCCGACGTCGACATGGGCGCGGCGATGGAGTTCCGCGAGCAAGTCGCGCAAGTCCACGGCGCCAAGCTGTCGGTCAACGATCTGGTGCTGAAGGCGTGCGCGCTCGCGCTGCGCAAGGTGCCGGAGGCGAACGCGTCGTTCACCGAGGACGCGATCATCCAGCACGCCCGTGTCGACATCGGCATGGCGGTGGCTATCGAGGACGGCTTGATCACCCCGGTCGTTCGCGACGCCGACAAGAAAACGATCGGTCAGATCGGCACGGAGGCGCGAGAGCTGGCCGCCCGCGCGCGTGACCGCAAGTTGAAGCCCGAGGAGTACACGGGCGCGACGTTCTCCGTGTCCAACCTGGGCATGATGGGAATCCGTCACTTCGCGGCGATCATCAACCCGCCCGAGGGCGCCATCCTGGCGGTGGGCAGCGTCCGCAAGATCCCGATGGTGAAGGAAGGCAAGATCGTCCCTGGCCAGCAGATGTCGATCACGCTGTCCTGCGACCACCGCGTCATCGACGGCGCGCTGGGCGCGAAGCTGTTGCAGGCGATCGTCGCGATCCTCGAGCAGCCGATCTCGCTGGCGTTTTAAGCGCCGCGCTTCAGACCGAACGCTCGGGGCGCATCCCGAGCAGCAATCCGCCCAGGATCAACGCCGCGCTTGCGAAGCTCGCCGGAGCGAGTTGCTCGTGGCGGACGAGCGCGCCGAGGCCGAGGGCGATGACGGGGACGATCACGGTGACGTAAGCCGTGCGCGTGACCGACCAGCGCCCGACGAGCCAGGCCATGATCACGTACGCGCCGACGGAGCCGCCCACGGTGAGATACAGCAGCGGCCAGGCCGAGGCCCACGTCGTGGGAAAGGCGCGGGGTTCGCCGAGCGCGAGGCTGAAGACGGCCGCGATGGGCGCGCCGACCGCGCAGCCGACGGCGTTGGCGCCGAACGGGTCCTGGCGCGGCCCGCGCTTGAGCAGCACGGTGCCGAGGCCGGCGCTGGTCGCCCCCGCGAAGATCGCCGCGAGGCCGAGCGGCGACGCGTGCGCGCTGAGCGCCGACGAGAACAGCCCGGCCACGCCGCCCAGCGCGACGACGGCGCCGAACAGCTTGGCCGCGGTGAGGCGCTCGAGCCCGAACGCGCGCGCGATGAGCGCGCTCGACAGCGGCAGCGTGGCGTACACGACGGCCGCGAGCCCCGACGGCACGACGCGCTCGCCCCAGTAGAGAAGCGGCAGGTTCACGCCGAACTGCGCGACGCCGTAGCCGATCGCGGCGCGCAGGGCCGCGCCGCGCGGCAGGGGCCGACCACGCAGGCGCGTCCACGCGGCGAGCAGCAGCGCCGCGAGCACAAGCCGCAACGTGCACGACCACAGCGGCGCGAGCACGTCGTTGCCGATGCTGATCACCAGGAACGTGCTGCCCCAGATGGCGCTGCACGCCGCGAACGCGAGCCACGGCCGCGCGTCGACGGCCGGGCGCGTGGCGGCGGGGAGCGGAGCGGTCATCGCGGGATGGCGTTCTAGCGCCGCGCCGGCCGCGCGTCGACGTCGGCGGATCGGGGGCCCTCCCGATTGCGGGTGCGGGTCGGACGACCCAGGGTCCGGCCATGGCTGATGTGTCGATTCATCCCGCGGTTGACGGAGGCCTCAAGCCCGCCGCCAAGGATTTCGCCGGCGGTACGCTCCGTTGCCTCTGCAAGGACCGGCCGGTAGAAGTGAAGATCACCACGCAGGTGCTGCACAACCACGTCTGCGGGTGCACGCAATGCTGGAAACCGCAGGGGGCAGCGTTCTCGATGGTCGGCGTCGTACCCAAGGCGAACGTCCAGGTGACC
>DATMZL010001564.1:0-18053 GCA_035607075.1 Polyangia bacterium | reverse complement strand
CTCGCGCAGTCGTTCGTGGCGGCGCCGTTCTACGTGCAAGCCGCCATCGCGGCGTTCCGCCGCCTCGACACGGACCTGGTGCTGGTCGCGCGGACGCTGGGCGCGTCGCCGCCGCGCGTGTTCTTCACGGTCGCAGTCCCGCTTTCGTGGCCCGCGCTGGCCGGCGGCGCCGCCCTCAGCTGGGCACGCGCGCTCGGCGAGTTCGGTGCGACGCTGATGTTCGCGGGCAACCTGACGGGGCGAACGCAGACGCTACCGCTCGCGATCTACTCGGCGCTGGAATCCGACCTGCAAACGGCGCAGAGCCTGTCGATCATCCTCGTCGCGGTCGCGTTCGCTGTGCTTGTGGCGATCCGCGCAGGAGCCCGCCGATGAGCGCGCTCGACGTCGACCTTCACGGCGCGGTGGGTGCGCTGGCAATCGCCGTCGACTTCAGCGCCGCCGCCGGACCGCTGCTCATGGTCGGGCCGAACGGCGCCGGGAAGACCCGCGCGCTCATGATGATCCTGGGCGCGCTGGCGCCGGAGCGCGGGCGGGTCGTCCTCGACGGTGCGACCCTCTACGATCACGACGCGGGAATCGACGTCCCCGTCGAACGCCGCCAGATCGGGTTCGTGCCCCAACGCTACGCGCTGTTTCCCCACCTCGACGTGCTCGGCAACGTCGCCTACGGCGTCCGTGCGCGACCGCGCGCCGAACGCGATCGCCGGGCGCGCGAAGCGCTCGCCGAGCTGGACGTGTCGGCGCTGGCGGCGCGGCGGCCGTCCCAACTTTCGGGCGGTGAGATGCAGCGGGTCGCGCTGGCGCGCGCGCTCGCCGGACGTCCGCGCGCGCTGCTGATGGACGAGCCGCTCGCGGCGCTCGACGTGTCGGTCCGGCGCGACGTCCGGCGCTTTCTCGCCGACCGGCTGCGCGCGCTGGCGATGCCCACCGTCCTCGTCACGCACGACGTCGCCGACGCCGAAGCGCTCGGCGGCGACATCGTCGTGATCGAGGCCGGGGCGGTCGTGCAGCGCGGGCGGCTCGCGGATCTCGCGGCGCAGCCGAAGACGGAGTTCGTGCGGGAGTTTGTCAGCGGGCGTTCGCCTTCGTCGTAGAGCACATCTCAGAAATAGCTGCACACCCGCGCTTCGCGGGAGCAGCTAGTGGCCCTTGTGCCGCCGCGGGATCTCCAGCGCATCCGTCGCGGCGAGCAGGCCGGCGACGCTCCCGTGCGGCGGAACGCGCAGCTTCCAGTTCACCATCAGCGGGGTTGGATCCCAGAACGTGTCGGGGAACTCCGCCGACGGTCGGATCGAAAATGCGAAGTGCAGGTGCGGACGCGCCCGCGGTCCCTCGCTGCCCGTCCCGGTATCGCCGACGAGGCCGATGACCTCGCCGGCTGTGATGTGAGCCCCGCGAACCACGCCGCGCGGAACCGCGGCCAGGTGGAAGTAGTGCGTGAAGACCATGCCGCCGAAGTGGGCGATGCGTACGTACCCGCCGCCATGTTCATCGGCGCCGCCAGGCGACGAACGATCGACCACGCCGTCCGCGACGGCAAAGACGTGCTCACCCCAGAGCTGCCCGCCCAGCGCGACGCCGCAGACCCCCGACTTGCGGCACACGGGGGCACGACCGCGCGACGCATCGGTGGCGAACAGGCGATCGTCGGCCGCCGGCGCGCGCCGTACTGGACCGGGTAGCGGATACGTCCACGCCGCCCGCTCGAACGCGAACATCCAGTCAGCGTCGGTGGGCGGCCAGGCGGGGCCGAAGTACGCCGGTCCGAGCGGCGCCGCCTTTTGCCAGCCGCCGTCGCTCCACCCGAGCGAAATCGATCGCGACAGCGGCAGGCGATGACGCCGGACGGTCCAGACACCCGCCAGCAGCAGCCCCGCCACAGCTGCGCCTGCGATCACGCGGAGGCGCGACCACGCGCGCGCACGTCGCCGCGCGCTGACCGTATCCTGCACGCACTCCTCGGAACAGTGCGGCTCGCGCTTGCGGCCGCGCACCAGGATGATCAGCTCGTCCGCGTCGACGGCCCGGCGGCACGCGAAGCAGAGACGGCGCGCGGTGGCTCTCAATCGTCCCCCGCCGAATCAGAGCCTCCCGCCGACTCCGCCGGTCCGTCGTCTGCAGCAGGCGCTTCGCTGGCCGCGCTGCCCGCGCTCGCCGCCGCGGCCTTGCGCATCTGCATCTGCGCGAGCTTGCGCTTCCGGCCCGGGATCAGCGGCGCCGAACCGAGCGGCAACCCGGGCTCGGCCAGCGTCGTCACCAGGCCGGCCGGGCTGTCCTCCAGCGGCACGCGCAGGGGCCAGAGCGCGATCAGCGGCTCGGGATCGATGTACCTCTCGGCCGCCCGCTCCGGCGACGGGCGGATCGAGACCGCGAAGTGAAGATGGGGCGCCGATTCCTTGACGCCGGTGTCGCCGACGAGGCCAATGAGATCCCCGCTCTTCACGAACGTGCCGCGTTCGATCCAGCGTGGGATCGCCGCGAGGTGGAAGTACTGCGTGAACACCGTGCCGCCGCGGTGGGCGATGCGGACGAACTCGCCGCCGTGCTGCGCGTTCGCGCCGCGCTGCACGAAATCCACGACGCCGTCGTGAGCGGCGCGCACGTGCTCGCCCCAGATCTCGCCGCCGAGATCGACGCCGCAGTGTCCGTTCCGGCATTCGATGGCGCGGTTCCCCGGGCGGATGGCGCCGAACACGCGCGAATCCCGGAGCGGCATCCGCCGCACCGGGCCCGCCAGCGGATGGATCCACGCGTCTCGCCCCAGGGTGGCGAGCACGCTGGTCTCCGTCGGTGGCCACTCGGGGCCGAACCATCCCGCGGGAACGGTCGGCGACGAGGATCCGGTCGTGCCGGTCGTGCCGGTCGCGCCGGTCGCGCCGGGCAGCGCCGCCGCCGCGCGCACCGGCGGTGCGGGTCGCCGGCTCACCCTCACCTCGTGAGGCGCCAGACAAGCGCCCGCGACCGCCACGCCGATGACGGCGATCTTCATGCCCCGGCGCCGCGCCCGCCAGCGACGCCGGCTCTGCGCCACCAGCCCGGTGCGCAAGCACGACTCCGAACAGAAGCTATGGAGCGCCGACCCGTCGACGTTCAGGAAGCGCCGCGCGCCCAGCGCGGACCCGCACGCTTCGCACGCGTCGCTGTACTCCTGAATCGTGTCGGCTACGTCGACCATCGCGCATGAGCCTCACGGTCGTGAGCGGCAAGCATAGCGCAGCCAATCGGCGCGGGAACGATCAAAGGGCTTCCGACCGCGCGCGGCGCACGAACGATGTGCTTGCTCGCGGGCACGACGTGTCCACGTTCGAACAAGGAGGCCTGACATGCGTCGAGGCAAAATCATCAAGGGATTTCTGCTCTACCGGTTATTGAAGAGGCTTCCGCTTTTCCCGCTGATTCCCGTAGCGCCCGCGGCGCTGCTTTTCGGCTCATTCTTCAACTCGATACGGGCGCTCAAGCGCGTGAAGCGCCTCGAGCAGAGGGTCGCTGCCGCGGCCGCCGTGTGACGGCTGGCTGAGCCTTGGGCCACCAGCCATGACAAAAGCCGAACGATTCCAGGTCGCGCAGCAGCGTGCGGCGCATGCGCTTCATGCGAGCGAGCCGGGACACGCCTCTGCGGGCAAGCGCGCCCGCGCACGCGGACGATTGAAGAACAGCGTCCCCAATCCGGCCTCGCACAACGAGCACGCGCTCGCGGCGCGCTACAACACGTACGAGCACGAGATCAGCGCCACGACGCGGCCGTCGCGAAAGTCGAGCCGCAAGAGCCCGGGCCGCATCAAGACGGACGCGCCGCTGCGCCTGACGACGATGGTCCGCAACGCGACGCCGAAGCAGCGCTCGCGGCGACGGACCGGAAACCCGAACTAGCTGCTCCCGCGCGCAGCGCGGGTGTGCAGTTATTTCTGAGATGTGCTCTAGCGATCCCTCCGCCGCGCTCGCGCGCCCGCGCGCCTACAGGGCCGAGTGGCCCACGGGGACGTTCACGAACCCGTGCCGGAAGCCGGCGCCCTCCGGCGTGCGCACCGGACAGACCGACAGCAGCAGGCGGGTCTGACCCGTCGCGTGAAACGGCTCGCGCGTCGCCGCGATCGCGACGCCCGCCAGATCCACCTTGCTGTCCTTGACGTCCAGCGCGACGCCGCCGTCGATCTCGCCGCCGGTGACCAACAGCGTCGACGTGTCGGCGACGATACCCGCCGTGAACGTGGATCGCACGACGCTCGCGGTGCTGCGCCGGATCGTCAGGCTGGTCGTGTGCACCTCGTCCAGCACGACGCGCGTGCAGTCCTCGATCTCGACGCTGTCGTAGACGCCCGACAGGCGGAGGTCCGACTGCCCGTGGCAAATAGCCTTGCCCTGCGATGCGCCCGCGACAAAGGGCCCGCGCAGCGGCGACGCGAGCACGGGCGCGCCGAGGTGGTTCTCGATCTCCGGCACGAGCCGTGACGGTACCTGCGCCATCACCTGATGGCCGACGCCCGGAAACACGACCAGGCGCGCGTCGGGCAGACGATCGGCCAGCATCAAGCCCGTGCGCAGCGGCGCAATCATATCGTCGCCGCCCCACACGACCAGCGTCGGGGCGCGGATGCGCGCGATGAGCGGTCCGAAGTCCTGCAAGATCAGCCCGAGCGCCGCGATGCGGTCGGGCTTGCCGCCCAGCAGCTTCGCCCGCAAGGGCGCCAGCTCCAGCACGATGTCGGGCGCCGGATCGAGAATGCGCGACGTGTCCGCGAGGAGATCGGCGGCCTCGCCCACGATCTCGGCGACGCGCGGCAGGAAGATGCGCGCCGGATCGGTCACGCGGCGGATGTGGTGGCCCGCCCAGGCGTCGCGGTGAAGGATGCCCGCTGCGTCGACGATGACCAGGCGACGCACCTGCTCCGGATAAGCGGCGGCGTGATACAGCGAGATCGCGCCGCCCATCGAGTGGCCGACGACGTCGACGGGGCCGGGACCGTAGCCCGCGATCACCCGCGACACGACGGCGGCGTAGCGCTCGGGCGCGTACTTGACGTTCGCCTGCGCGGATCGCCCGAACCCGGGCAGATCGAACATGACGACGCGGCGGTGCTCGGACAGTTGCGGCAGCACCGGGTACCAGTCGCGGACGCCGTTCGTTCCCAGCCCATGCACCAGCACGAGCGTCGGCTGGACGGGCTCGCGCGCCGGTCCGACCGAGACGACGTAGACCTGGCCGTACTCCGCGTCGGTCATCCAGTTGGCGCGCGCGTGCGACAACGACGCGATCTCGGGATCGACCGGCGCGGGCGGATCGGTGCGTGCCGCGGGCGCCGTCTCACCCGGCGCGCCGAGGCTGCTGGCCGGGCGCGTGGCGGGCTGCGAGCCGCCGCACCCGGCGATGGCGCCGGCGGCAACCACGCCGGCCAGCGCCGCCGATGACAACGAACGCCACATCGTCCGGCATGTTAGCAGAGGCGGCGCTCGGCTCGGCTCGTTCGCCTTGGTTTCCCGCACGCGTACTTGTCGTCCCGGGTAGGTCGTGAAATTCTGATCGCGTCGCGCGTTGGCGCTGCCATGCCATTTTTCCGCGGACGTGCAGATCGGCTGCAGGCGTTTCGAGCGGGCGAGCGATCGGTTGTCGAGGAGGTCTACTGGAGTTACCTCCCGCTGGTCGAGAAGATCGTCCGCCACGGCGTGCGGCAGACGATCGCAAGCGGGACCAGTCCGGTTCCAGCCTCCGACGTCGCTGACGCCGTCCAGGAAGTGTTCGCGCGGGCGTTTCGCGAACGCGCGCGGCTCGCCTATGACGGCATCCGCGACTACGGCCCCTTCCTGACGACCATCGCGCGGAACGTCGTCGCCGACTGGGGGCGGCGTCGCGGCCACGCCGTGGTCGAGATCGCTGTCGACCTGGACAACCTGCCGTCGCCGATGGGCGAGCAAAACTGGGCGGAGGAAGCTGTCATGCAGATCGTCGAGCGCTACATCTCCGAGTTGCCGCCCGAGCTCCGGCGCGTGCATGAGCTGCGTTATACGCTCGCGCAGTCCCAGAACGACGCGGCGCAAGCGCTGGGTGTCAGCCGCCAGCGGCTCCGCACGCTCGAAGAAAAGCTTCGCCGCGGGCTCGAGCGTGGCTTGCGGCGGGCCGGCCTGGCGGGACGCGTGAAGTAAGAAACCGAAAAATCGATCAACCAGATTCGAAAAACCCGGCGTAATGGGGGTTGAGCGATGGCACTGATCAACCAGCCGGGATCCGCCCATGCGGCGTGACGCCCTCGACGGCCTGCTCGGCCGGGGCCGACTGGCGGGCCCGACGCGCGACCGGATCCTCGAGGGCGCCCTGCGCGACGCCGAGATCGTCCGGCCGCGCTGGTACCAGCGCAAGATCCTGCTTTGGGGCTCGCCCGTGCTGGCGTGCGCCGCCGCTGTCGCGCTGTTCGTGGCGGTGAAGGTGACTCCCGACGGCAACATGCGCGACATGAGATCGAAGGGCGGCGAGCCGGGCGATCGCGGGATCGTCAGCGTCGAATGCGCCGGCCGCGCGGCCGGGATCTGCGCCGCGAGCGATCTGATCCTGTTCCGCGTCGAAGCCGTCGCCCGCGACGGGTTCCTGGCTGCCTACGCCGAACCGGCGGCGGGCGGCGAGCGAATCTGGTTCTTCCCGCGGGCCGACGGCAGCGCGCCGGCCGTGCGCGCGGCTGAAGCGCCGCAGGTAGCCGGCGAAGGCGTCATCGCGCGCTCGCTGGCGCCGGGCCGTTACCGCGTTCACCTCGTCGTCTCGACCCGTCCGCTCTCGAAGCCGGAGATCCTTGCCGCTTCCCTGGCCGCTTCCCTGGCCGCTTCGGGCCCGGACGTGATCGTCATCGGGAGCGCGCCGCTGGAGGTGACGCCGTGAGACCCGCGCGCTGGATCGTCGCGGCTGCGGTTGTGGCGGGCACCTGCGTGACCGCGCGTCGCGCGACGGCCGAGACGCGCACGTACGTCATCGCGATCGGCAACAACGCGCCGCCCGAGGGCCGCGGCGGCGCTGGCGACGGCGCGCTGCTGCACTATGCGGACGATGACGCAGCCGCGGTGGCCGCTTTCGGGTTGGAGCGCGGCGCCCACACCGAGCTGCTCGCGGTGCTCGACGGGGAATCGCAGCGCCGCTTTCCTGCGCTCGCCGCCGTCGCGCTGCCGCCGACGCTGGCGCAGCTGCGCCGCGTGGTCGCGAACTACCGCCAGCGCTTCGAAGCGGACGCGCGCCAGGGCCACGATCCCGTCCTGATGCTCTTCTACAGCGGGCACGGCGTGATCGCGCCCGACAGCCCGCCGGCGCTGACGATGCTCGACGGGCCGCTCACGCGCGCGGTGCTGTACGACGAGATCCTGGCGGTCTTGCCCGCGCGGTACATCCACCTCGTCATCGACGCGTGCCACGCCGAGGCGGTGATCCGGCCCCGCGACGTGCAGGCCGACGTGGCACCGGCGCGCGACGCCGATCTCGAAAGCTACGCGGCGAAGAACACGCTCCGCCGCTTCCCCAACGTCGGCGCCGTCGTCGCCACCGCATCCGCGGCCGAAGCGCACGAATGGGATCAGTACCAGCGCGGCATCTTCAGCTACCAGATCCTCTCCGGCCTGCGGGGCGCGGCCGACATCAACCGCGACGGGCTGATCGAGTACAGCGAGCTCTACGCCTTCATAGGGTCCGCGAACGCGCAGGTCCTGGACCCGCGGGCGCGCCTGGCCGTCATCGTGCGTCCACCGGCCGTCAATCCGCGCGCGCCGCTCGCGGACGTGACGGCGCTCGCGCGACGCGGGGCGACGCTGTCGGGCGTCGGGCCCGGCGTCGGGCGCTTTCACGTCGAGGACGAGCGCGGGAACCGGGTCGCCGAGATGCTCGCCGAGGCCGGGTACCACTTCAGGCTCTTCGTACCGGCCGGCGTGCCGCTTTGCTTTCGGACGGAGGAAGGCGAGGAGTGGTTCCGGCTGGAGCCCGGCCAGCAACGCGAGGTCGACTCGTTTCGGCCGCGCGAGCGGACGGCGCAGGCGCGCGGCGCGATGGAGACGTCGCTGCGCAACGGACTGTTCGCGACGCCTTTCGGACCGACCTACTACCGCGGGTTCGTCGATGCGCGCCCCGATCTTTTCGCGGTCGCGGCAGCGACGTCTGAACCAGCCGCCGCCGTCGTGCGAATTGCCACACCAACGCGCGACGAGCGCGCGCCGTCGACAGTCCCGGCGCTGGTCTGGATCGGCGGAGGCGTCGCCGCGGTCGGCATCGCCGCGGGGGTCGGATTCGGGTTGCGCGTGCTGTCGCTGAACGACGAGATCGATCGCACCTGCGTCGCGACCGTCCCGTGCTCGGCGGACGATCGGCAGCGCTACGAACAGGCGGTGTCCGACGCAAAGACGGCGCGCGTGCTGTCGATCGCCGGGTTCGGTCTCGCGGGCGCGGCGCTCATCGGCAGCGGCGCCCTCTGGTGGCACACCGCTCACGGTGCGAAGGACAGCGCGCTGGCGATGACGCCGATCATCGGCGCCGACACCGTCGGCGCAACGCTGGGAGGACGCTGGTGACGACGCGAACACGAATGCACTCGGCCCGGATCGCGCTTGCGTTGCTCGGCGCGGTCGGCTGTTCGGTTCACGAGCACGCGGTCGGCGACGGATCGACGCCGTCGTGCAACCAGTCCGGCAGCACGGCGGCGCTCGCGGCGGCGCCCGGCGATCCACCCTGCCCGATCAAGACCGGCGGATCGCTGTGTGCGACCGTCCCGAAATACACAGGGACGCAGGTGGTCGACGGGCTCAGCGACGACTTCTGCGACGTGACCGCGACCGTGTACGAGCTGCGGAAAGGCGCAACCTTCTTCGGCCAGGCACCTCCCATCGTGCCCGACGTGCTGACGGCCCGCGTGGCCTGGGATGCAGCCGGGATCCACGCCCACTTCCACGTCGACGATCCCGTGCTGGTGCGCGACTTCCGCTACGACGGCTCCTGGGCCGGGCCCGACTACATCGAGTTCGACATCGGCGGCACGTTTCCGCTCGTCGGCTTCTACGACGGTGAGCAGCGCGACCACGGGCTCATGAACATCTTCATGAACCCGGAGAGCGCGCTGACGCCGATCAAGGGATTCACGGGCGTCGTTCCTGCGCAGGTGACGATGGGTTTCGTGTACCCGCAAGGCGGGAGCAACTACGGCCTCGACCGACCGCGGCTCACCGACATCGCGCAATGGGCGTACCGCACGGTCACGGGCGGCTATGAATTCGAGTTGCTGCTGCCGTGGACGATGCTCGGGCGATCGACGCCGCCGTCGTCAGGAACGGTCATCGCCCTCGACCTCGGCTTCGGGACGAACAACGACCCCAACTACTGGGACTTCTGGCCGTCGGCACCGCAGCTCGGAACGCCCGGCACCTCGGGCCAGTCGTTCCTCGCGATCAACCCGCTGCCGAACGGAAGCGGGACCTCCTGCGCGCCCTTGCAGCCCGCCAACGCGTTTCCCTGGTGCGACGATCGCACCTGGTGCCAACCAACCCTCGAGTAACCCATGAAGACGCCGACACGATTGCTCGTCGCCCTGATGCTCGCCGCCGGCTGTGGCGGCGCGAAGACCAGCAAGCAAGTCGCCGGCGCGCTGTGCGCGGACGGCTCGGCGGGAAGCAGCGGCTCGGGCGGTGGTTCCGCCGGCACGAGCGGCACGACCGGAACCGCCGGCACGACGAACGTGGGCGGCAGTGGGGGCCCGACCGGCGGCGCGGGCACGACGGGCAGCGCGGGCACGACCGGCGGCGCGGGCACGACCGGAAGCGCGGGCAGGGGCGGCAGCGGCGGCACGACCGGAGCTGCCGGCACGACGGGCACCGCCGGAACGACCGGAACCGCCGGCGCGACAGGTAGCGCCGGCACGAGCGGAACCGCCGGAACGACGGGCGCCGCGGGAACAACCGGCGCCGCGGGGACGACGGGAACCGGCGGTACCGGCGGCGCGGCGTGCCTCAAGACGGGCGGCGCCCTCTGCACGACGGTGCCGCGGTTCGCCGGCACGCAGATCGTCGACGGACGCGACGACGAGTTCTGCGACGTGCCCGCGACGGTGCTCGCGATCAAGGACGGCGCGACGCTGGACGGTAACAAGCCGCCGCCGATCCCCGACGTCATCAAGGCGCGCGTCGCGTGGGACGCGCTGGGCATCCACGCTCACTTCCACGTCGACGATCCCGAGGTCATGCAGGGCGACGCGATCGAGTTCGACATCGGCGGCCAGTTTCCGCTCGCCGGCTTCTTCGACGGCGTGAAGACGGACGTCGGCTTGATGAGCATCGGCCTCGCCGTCGGCGGAGCCTACACAACGCACGGTCTTCCGATCACCGTCCCCGCGGTCGCCTCGATGAGCTTCCAGGGCAACGAGAACACCTGCGTCCCGATGCCGTGCACATCGCCCCCCCGCGGGTTGGTCTCGTTCGGCCAACCGCTTGTCGCGCCCGCGAAGTGGGCGCATCGCCTCGTCGCGGGCGGCTACGAGTTCGAGGTGTTCCTTCCCTGGATCGTCCTCGGGCGATCGACCGCGCCCTCCCCCGGCACGGCGATCGCCGCCGACGTCGGCGTCACCTCCGCCAGCACACGCCTCACCGCTCGCTCCTGGCTGGCGATCAACCCGCTGCCGAACGGGAGCTCCAGCCCCTGCCAGACCACCCGGATCGGGAACGCGGTCATCGCCGATCCGTCGTGCGACGACCGCAGCTGGTGCGCGCCGGCGCTCGAGTAGCGCGCGCTACTTGCGGACCCAGTGCTCGGTGTTCTTGCCGGCGGCGCTTCCGGCGGCGCTGCCGAAGTCGTTCTCGACGGTGAACGTGTTGAAGTCGGGCGAGAACGTTCCCTTCGACGTGCCGAAGGGCTTGCCGTCCATCTTCAGGATCGTGGACGAGTGGAGCTTGTCGACCAGCGTGATGGCCATCGTCTCACCCGATGGCTTTCCGTTCATCAGCACCGGCGCTTCGCTGCCGTCGAGGGCCGAGACGACAGTCAGGATGACGGGCGGATCCTTGACGAAGTAGGTGAGCATCGCCTTGCCCGCGCCCCAGGCGTCGATCTTCATCGACATCCCCGGCTTGCCGCTCGCTTCCTTCTTCACCCAGATCCCGACCGGCGAATCCGCGGCGTGAACGGGCGGCGCAAGGGCCAGCAACACCACAAACACCACCAACCCTGCGAAGCGCGTCATCGCAACCATCTCTGCTTTTTCAGGGTGTTTCCGCGACCCCCGACTGTCAAGGCGGGCGGCGCCCTGACGCGCGCGCGCCTGCGTTAGAATTTGCCGGCGATGGGCGCCGCACGCGGATGGTGTTTCACGCTGGCGCTGGCAGCAGGCGTCGGTCCGGTGGCGGGATGCGCGACGACGACGTGGACGCTCACGCAAGGTGAATGCATCGGCGACCAGGTCGAGGACGAGGAGTACGAAGCCTACGCGCTCTATCTGCGTGTAGCGTGGAAGGACAGCCGGATCGTCATCAGGCACACCACGCTGACCGAGAAGGAACCGCTGCCGGAATCCGAGCTGGCCGGAATGTCCGATCAGCAGCGCAAGCGGCTGCGGGAGTTCGAGGCTGAAAGCGCCCTGCGCTCGTTCGGCGAGGCGGGACCGGCGTGGAAGGAAGCCGTCGCCAGCTACAACAAACGGAACGACTCCATGTGGAGCTGCCTCGCCCGCGCGCCGCGACGAATCTCCGAGCCCGTGCGGGCGCGTGGCGCCACGCAGAACGTGACGTTCTCGCGCGTCGGCTTCGACGCCGCGAAGACCGCGGCGATCTTCAAGGTGGAGGTCGTCCCCGGCGAGGGATGCCCAGGCGGATGGGTCGTCCGGCTGGTGAAGACGCCCGACGAGGGCTGGATCGTGCTCGAGACGCTGGACTGGATCGCCGCGAACAGCGGCGCGCCTCATGCAGGATCTGCGCTCGCCGCCGTACCGGCCAGCCCGGCGCCGTAATCCAGCGGACATTTTCCGCGCGGCGATTCCGCGAATCGGGAAATGTTCTACGCCTGGCCTTGCCCCGGGCGCGAACCATTCCTAGATGTCCCCGAGCTGCAATGGATACCGATGTGCTTGCCGGCGGGGGCGAGATGGGCGCGCTCATGCGGTCCATCGATTGGGCGAAGACGCCTCTCGGACCCGTGGCCGACTGGTCACACGCGCTTCGCACCACCGTCGGTTTGCTGCTGCGAAACCGCTTCCCTCTGCTGCTCTGGTGGGGACCGCAGTTCGTGCAGATCTACAACGACGCGTACCGTCCGATCCCGGGCAGCAAGCACCCGAAGTCGATGGGGCAACAGGCCGCCGATTGCTGGGCGGAGATCTGGCACGTCATCGGCCCGATGGTCGAGGCGCCGTTCCGCGGCGAGCCGGCGACATCCAGCGACGATCTCGAGCTGTTGATCGCGCGAAAGGGCTTCCTCGAGGAGACGCACTTCAAGGTCGCGTACAGCCCGGTGCCCGACTGCACCGTCAAGCCGACGGGCATCGGCGGCGTGCTGGCGACGGTCGCCGAGACCACCGAAGTCGTCTATGCCGAGCGACAGTTGCGCACGCTCCGCGCACTGGGCGAGCGCGCGGCTGGCGCCCGCACGCCGGAGCTGGCGTGCGAGACGGCGGCGAAGACGCTGGGCGAAAACGCGCGCGACGTGCCGTTCGCGCTGCTTTATCTGGTCGACGAAACCGGGCGCACCGCGCACCTGGCGGGCGCCTGCGGCGTTGCCGCGAGCGGGGACCTCGCGCCGCCGACGATCGCGCTCGATACGCCGTCCAAGTGGCCGCTGGCCGACGTCGCCGCGCGGCGCAGCGTCCGCCTGGTCACCGATCTGCGCGACCGCTTCGCCGCCCTTCCCTGCGGCGCGTGGGCCGAACCGCCGGAGAGCGCGATCGTGCTGCCGCTGGCGTCGCCGGAGCAGCCGCACGTCCACGGCGTGCTGATTGCGGCGCTCAGCCCGTACCGCGCGCTCGACGACGGTTACCGCGGCTTCTTCGAGCTGGCCGCGACGCAGATCGTGGTCGCGATCCGCAACGCCAGCGCTCACCAGGAGGAGCGCCGGCGTGTCGAAGCGCTGGCGGCGATCGATCGCGCCAAGACGGAATTCTTCAGCAACATCAGCCACGAGTTCCGGACGCCGCTGACGCTGATGCTGGGCCCGACCAAGGACGCGCTGGAAGGCGGCGGCGCGCTGGCGGGCGAGGCGCTGGACGCCGTCTATCGCAACCAGCTGCGGCTGCTGAAGCTGGTCAATAACCTGCTCGACTTCGCGCGCATCGAGGCGAATCGCGCCGAGGCGTCGTTCCAGCCGACGGACCTGGCGGTGATGACCCGCGATCTGGCCAGCAGCTTCCGCGCGGCCATCGAAGGCGGCGGCCTCGCGCTGAAGGTCGACTGCCCGCCGCTGGGCGAGCCCGCCTTCGTCGATCGCGACATGTGGGAGAAGATCGTCCTCAACCTCCTGTCGAACGCGTTCAAGTTCACCTTCGACGGTTCGATCGACGTCACGCTGCAGTTGCGCGGCGAGCGCATCGAGCTGACCGTGGCGGACACCGGCACCGGCATCCCCGAGCACGAGATCCCACACCTGTTCGAGCGCTTCCATCGCGTGCACGGCGCGCGCGCGCGCACGCACGAGGGTTCGGGGATCGGCCTGGCGCTGGTCGACGAGCTGGTGCGGATGCACCGAGGAACCGTGTCGATCCAGTCGCGCGTGGGCCAGGGCACGACGTTCACGGTTTCCATCCCGAGCGGAAGCGCGCACCTGCCCGCCGAACGCGTCGGGGCGGAGGGCGCGGAGCCGTTCGCCTCGACGAGCACGGACGCCTACGTGGCCGAGGCGTCGCGCTGGTCGCCGCAGGCGGGCACCAGCGCAGCGACGACCGCGACCGACGAACGATCCCCGCGGATCTTGCTCGCGGACGACAACGCCGACATGCGCGACTACGTGCGGCGGATCCTGGAGCAGCACTGGCAGGTCGAGGCGGTCGCGGACGGAGGCGCTGCGCTGGCCGCGGCGGAGCGCCACCCGCCCGACGTGATCCTGACCGACGTGATGATGCCCGAGGTCGACGGCTTCGAGCTCCTGCGCAGCATCCGCCGCCGACCGGCGCTCGCGTCGACGCCGGTGATCGTGGTGTCGGCGCGCGCCGGCGACGAGGCGCGCATCGAGGGGCTGGCGGCGGGCGCCGACGACTACATCGTCAAACCGTTCTCGGCGCGTGAGCTGGTGGCGCGCGTCGACGCGCAGCTGAAGGTCCGGCGGCAACAGCGCGCGGCGGAGGAAGCGCGGGCGATCGCCGAGGAAGCGACGCGCGCCAAGGATGAATTTCTCGCCATGCTCGGTCACGAGCTGCGCAACCCGCTGGCGCCGATCCTGACCACGCTGCAGGTCATGAAGCTCCGGGGCAGCAAGATCTTCGAGCAGGAGCGGGCGCTGATCGACCGTCAGGTGCGCCACGTCGTGCGCCTCGTCGACGACCTCCTGGAGGTCTCGCGCATCGCGCGCGGCAAGATCTCGCTCGACCGGTTGCCGCTGGACCTGGGCGAGACGATCGCGCGCGCGATCGAGCTGGCCAGCCCGCTGCTGGAACAGCGGATGCATCACCTGACCGTCGACGTGGAATCCGGTTTGACGATCGAGGGCGACAAGATGCGCCTGGCCCAGGTGTTCGCGAACCTGTTGACCAACGCCGCCAAGTACACGCCTGCGGGTGGATCGATCACCGTCAGCGCGAAGCGCGACGGCGCCACGGTGCGCGTGCTGGTCGAGGACACCGGCATCGGCATGCGCCGGGAGATGCTTCCCGTCGTCTTCGATCTGTTCGTGCAGGGACGCCAGGGTCTGGATCGGTCGGAGGGCGGGCTCGGCCTGGGGCTGAGCATCGTCAAGTCGCTGGTCACCCTTCATCAAGGTACGGTCGAGGCGCGCAGCAACGGCCCCGGCAAGGGCAGCGAGTTCGTCGTGGTCCTGCCGACGATAGCGTCCGAGACGGTGCAGACGGCCGCGCCCCGTCCCGCCACCGGGGAGCTGCCGCAGGCGCCTGCCGTCGCCAACGCACGGCGCGTGCTTGTCGTCGACGACAACGAAGACGCGGCGGCGTCGCTGGCCGAATGGCTGGGCGACCTCGGCCACGTGGTCGAGGTCGCGCACGACGGGCCCGCGGCGTTGGCCAAGCTGGAGTCTTTCTCGCCCGACATCGCGCTGCTGGACATCGGCCTGCCGCTGATGGACGGCTATGAGCTGGCCCGCCGCATCCGCCACGAGCCGCGCTTGTCGGGAATCCGGCTGGTGTCGATCACCGGCTACGGGATGCAGAGCGACAAGATGCGGGCGAAGGAAGCCGGCTTCGATCTGCACCTGGTCAAGCCGGTCGAGCTGGTGGTGATCGAGAAGGTCATCGCCGACTCGGGCGCCGGCGGCGACGCGCCGAACTGACTCAGCGAACCGCGAACCAAAGTGCAAAGTGGAAGTATGCTTGCGGCGTGCACGCCGCGCTGTTCACGCTCGCCGCGTTGATCGCCGCCGACGGCGCGGTCGCGAAGCAATGGCAGGCGCTGCGCATGCCGACGCCGGGGCCCGCGCTGTCGATCGGGACGACCAGCTGCGGTTGCTTGCAGGGCGCCGCGACGCTGCCGGTGAGCGGGCCCGGCTACGAGGTGATTCGGCTCGGTCGCAACCGCCGCTTCGGCCATCCGGAGCTGGTCACGTTCATCCAGCGGCTGGGGAAGGCCGCGCGCAAGGCGAAGCTGGGCGTGATCGTCGTCGGCGATCTGTCGCAGCCGCGCGGCGGCCCGACGCCCAGCGGCCACCGCAGCCACCAGACCGGGCTTGACGCGGACATCGGCTACGCGGCGCCGTCGGGCCTGCGCGCCGGCCACCTGTCGCGCAGCGCGCGCGAGCACGTGTCGCCGCTGATCGTCGTCGATCTGAAGACGCACGAGACAACGCCCGCGTGGACGCCGGCGATCGTCGAGCTTCTCGGCCTGGCGGCGGGCGATCCCTCCGTCGACCGCATCTTCGTCAACCCGGCGATCAAGAAGATGCTGTGCGACGAACCGACGACCGCGAAGGCGCCGTGGCAGGGGCGTCTCCGCCCGTGGTGGAGCCACCACGATCACTTCCACGTCCGCTTGAAATGTCCGGCCGACAGCCCGCAGTGCGTGCCGCAGACCCCGCCGCCCGACGACGGCTGCGGCCCGACGCTGGCGTGGTGGTTCGGCGACGACGCCACGACGACCCACGGCAAGAAGAAGGAGGCGGAGGCCACGGCGGCCGAGCCCACACTTCCGCCCGCCTGCGCGGGCGTCATGCAGTTGAAGTCCCCCTGACGTCCTACACGGGGCGGTTCCGCTCTTCTTGCGCGTCGGCCAGGTGCGCGGCGCCCGGCGCTCCGATGATCGCGCCGATCACCGCCATCACCACGCCGACCACGCCGCTGTCCACGACCGCCCCGATCGCGCCGAACGCCAGTGCCGTCGCCGCGCCGCCAACCATTGCCGCCGTGGGATGCTTTCTTACCATCGCGAGCGGCTCGACCGTTCTGAGCGAAGTATCGACCTTCATGTGCAACCTCCTTTCGCTCGGGGTTAACCCTAACCACGGTCGCGCCAGTGGGAAGGTTGCTGATTCCGCGCGCGGCGCGCCGGAGACGCGGCGCGCCGCCGGTCTTACGTTCGGCGCGGCGAGGAGCGCGTGCAAACCGTCGGAAGCCCCGTCCTCTGGATCTCGTTCGCGGCGATCGTCGCCGTCATGCTGGCCCTCGACCTCGGCGTCTTCCACCGCAAGGCCCACGTCGTCAGCGTCCGCGAGGCGGCGATCTGGAGCGGCGTCTGGGTCGCCATCTCGCTGCTGTTCAACGCCCTGGTCGCCTGGCGCCTCGGACGCGAGCCCGCCGAGGCATTCCTGACCGGCTACGTCATCGAGAAGTCGCTGTCCGTCGACAACCTGTTCGTCTTCTACATGTTGTTCGCGGCCTTCCGCGTGCCCGACGTGCACCAGCACAAGCTGCTGTTCTGGGGAATCATCGGCGCGCTGATCCTGCGGACGGGAATGGTCTTCGGCGGCAGCTGGCTGCTGTCGCGGTTCACGTTCCTCACGTACATCTTCGGCGGCGTCCTGATCCTGACCGGCGCGAAGATGCTCGCCCGCCCTGGGAAAGAGCCGCACCCCGAACAGGGGCGCGCCTACCGCCTGCTACAGAAGATCATTCCAACGACGTCAGAACCGCACGGCGGCCGCTTCATCACGCGCGTCGACGGCCGCCTCCTCGCCACACCGCTGCTGATCGCGCTCATCCTGATCGAGCTCTCCGACATCGTGTTCGCGCTCGACTCGATCATGGCGATCTTCGCGATCACCACCGACCCGTTCATCGTGCTGACGTCGAACATCTTCGCGTTGCTCGGGATGCGGTCGCTCTACTTCCTGCTCGCGAACCTGGCCCGCCGCTTCATCTACCTCCAGCCGGGCCTCGCCCTGGTGCTGATCTTCGTGGGCGCCAAGATGGCCGGCCGCGATCTCTTCCACCTGCCCGTCGTCCTGTCGCTGCTGGTCGTCATGCTGCTGATCGGCGGATCGATCGTGGCTTCGCTGATCCGGACGCGTGCCACGCGGCAAGAATGGCGTCGCGCGTGAGCTCAGGTCCCCTCGCCCCGCGACGCGGGGAGAGGTTAGGGTGAGGGGTCCGGGTTGTCCGCCGCTCACATTCTCGTGGTATGCGGCAGTGATGCCCCCTCGCTTCTCGCCTTTTGCCGTCGCCGTCGCGATCGCCCTCCCCGCCCTACTGCCCGTTCCGTTCGCCGCGTCCCAGCCGATCGAGCCGCTGGGCAGTCCCCGTCCATCGGCCCCCGCCGCACCCGCCGACGTCGCTGAAGCGCCGGCCGACGCCATCAAGACCGCGAGCGGCCTGGCCTGGAAGGTGCTGGCGAAACCGCGAGGAACCAAGAACCCCGGCGCCCACGACAAGGTCACCATCAACTTCACCGGCTGGACGCCCGACGGCGACGCCATCGCCAGTTCGATCCCCGACGGCGAACCGTGGACCCTGTTGCTGGACGACGCGATC
>DATMZL010001147.1:0-5599 GCA_035607075.1 Polyangia bacterium | reverse complement strand
CCCCTCATGGGAGGCGACGATCAGGCGCCGGCACTTCCGTTGAAACAGAGGGTGGAGGACTTCAGCCACGAACGAGCAAAGCTCCAGCAGCACGCGGCGCCGTGGTTCGCGCCCGCGTTCGCGCTCGCCGTCGTCGGCGTCGTCGTGGGTTTCGTCGCCTGGCAGTCCGATCGCGTGGCGAAAGCCGCCGGCGACGAACGGGATGGCCCTCCCCCTTCCACCGATACCTGCGCCCGCGAACCGGGTGGTCCGAGCGCGCCCCCGCCGATCACGATGTTCGTCGTCGCCGACTCTCAGCTGCACGAGCTGGGCGGAACGCGCTTCCCCGGGCAGATGGAGGTCGCGAGCACGCTGGTTTCCGTCGCCCGGCGGCCCATCGAGCTCGACATCCTTTCGGCGGCCGCGGTGATCAGGTTCGGGTCCGTCTACGACAATGTCTCGAAAGCGGCCGCTCAGGATTCGCTTACGCTGTGGACCCACCTCGGCGACTTCGCCGACCTCTCCTGCTCGCGCGAGATGGACCGCATGATCGCGCTCGTCGGTCGCTACGGCGGCGACAAAACTCGCCGGCTCGCGGGCGTTGCGCCTGGCAACCACGACAGCGCCTTCACGGGCAACTTCGACTGGAGTCCCTATTGGACGGGGGCGTGCAAGGAGGCAGATCCCGCCAAGCCGCCGCAACAATCCACTCCACTCGTCTACGCCCGCCTCGACAAGACCCTCTCGGACGCCGCGATCGAGAAACTCCTCGTCGACCATCTCGCCGTCGGTGGGTCGACCGGTGTCGTCAAAGGGGACTTCATCGATGGCGTCGTGCACGCCTCGCCCGCGGTGTGGGGCAATCCGACGGCGCGCTACACCGTCACGCCTCTCGGCGTACTCACCGGAACCGGTAAGCCACGCGGCGTGGTGGCGATCTTCATCGACACCGCCGATCGCTTGTCACCCGACTACGGTATCTCGGGGAGGTACGGGACCTTCTCTTCACAGCAGGCTGAGGCAATCCAAGCGGCGGCGGCGAAGCTGAAGAGCGGCGAAACCCTCGACGCCAAGGACCGCGCCGCGTACACCGACCCTTGGTACGTCGTCTTCGGGCACACGCCGTACAACGAGCTCACGGGCGCCGGCCGAGAAGCGCTCGACAGCCTCCTGAAATCCTTCGACGGCGGAAGCGGGAACTGCGAGGCGGGTGACGGTTTCTGCAATGGCCCGCGAACGCTCGCGCTCGTCACGGCGCACACGCACCACGCGGAAGCACACCGCCACTGTGTGAACGGACGCCTCCTCCGCGAGATGGTGGTCGGGTCCGTCATCGATCCGCCCCAGCAGGCCGCCAAGCTGGAGATCGGTCTGGACGCGCGCGGCCGCGCATCCGTACGTCTATCGACCTTGCCCGCCGTGAACCGTGAAGGGCTGACCTGCGAGACGCCGCTCAGCCTGCCCGCCAGCCGTTGCCACGCCGTCGTGGACGCGCTGATTCGCGCGAAGGAGTGCAAGGATCTGGTCGACCCGCCCGATTCGGGTCAGGAGCGCGGCAAGAGCTGCGAGGAGCTCGAACGCCCCCTCTCCTGGGACGAACAGGTCACCGGCCTCGTGCGCCATGGGGGCCCGCGCGAGCCCGGGGAGATCTTGGTCGCGGAGACCAAGCGCGCCCGGGCGTTGCTCCGGTGTCTGTGCCGCGATCCTGGAACGAACACCAAGCTGGGCGAGGCGTGTCGCCACGCCGAACCGCCGCTCTCCGGGGAGCGCTACGCCAAGGTGGTCGAGGCGCTCGCCAGCGATCCGAAGAACCCGGCACAAGCCGAGGAAGCGACCTGCCTCGCCTGGGCCGCTTCGGCCGTCCACGCGCACAAAGCCAATGGGATGACGATGGCCGATGCGCTTCGTTGCGCGTTCGACGATCCGACCTTCCCCTCCGCGCGCGTGGTCGTCGCGACCTCCGAGGACGAGACGTGCCCATGAAGATGAAGAGCCTCACCTACCGCACGGTCCTCGTGGCGGCGCTGGTGTGCGTCGGCGCGCCCGCGCGCGCGGACGTGTTTGGCATCGGCCGCGGCATCGGAGAGGGAATCGGCTCGGCCGCCGTCAAGGAGATCGATCCGGTTCTCTCGAAGGCCCTCGACAAGACCGACACGATTCTCACCAAGCACGAGGACAGGGTCGGCAACCTCATCGGCGGCACCATCGACCAGGTGTCGACGGAGACCAAGCAGCGCCTCGATCAGGTCGACGGCATCCTCGAGAAGCGCATCACGCAGGTGCAACTGGGCGTCGACCAGGTCCTCGACCACGGCCTGGACAAGATCGACGGCGTCGCGCGGAACAACATCGCCCGCATCGACGTGACGCTGGCGAAACGGATCGCTCAGGTCGACGGTACCGTCGAGAAGGCGCTCAACAGGGTCGACGGCATCCTGGACAAGCAGATCGCGAGCGTCGGCCGCACCGTCACGGGCGCGATCGACCAGACCAACGTCGTGCTGACCGCCCGCCTCGAGCAAGCCGACGAGATCGCGGGGCGACGCCTCGCCAACGTCGACGTCGTCGCGACGAAGCAACGCCTGGGCCTCGAACGCACGATCACGCGCGCCGCCTGGCTGATCGGGCTCATCGTGTTTGTCGTCGTCGTGCTGCGCGCCCTGTGGGTGGAGTACCTGCGGCGCGAGGACGAGATCCCGAAAGACGCGACGAAGGCAGAGCGCACCCGCCGCACCCTCGCGATCCTGGTGAAGCCGTTGCTCAGGCACGCCGCGGTGGGCGCGATCGCGGCGGCGCTGCTCGCGATCGTCCCCGAGAGCTTGCCGATGGCCGCCGCCAAGGAGCAACAGGCCCTGGCGGACAAGCACGCGACCGAGCTCGAACGAAGCCTCGTCGCGCTGGACTGGACACGCGTGCGCTTTCACGCTTCGCAGCTCGAGTTCCTCGACACGAAGGACGCGGCCCGGTACCAGGCGATGGCCGCCAAGGCCGATCTGCTGCGCGACGTCCTGGAGAACCCGACGGCCTTCGCATCACCCGCGGGCCGGGGCGCGACGCTTTCCAAGATCGACGCGCTCGACCGGCTCCAGGGCGGCCGACGCGATCCGGACGCGCTCACGGTGCGCGCGATGATCCTGTGGGCGCACGGAACGACGAAGGCCGACGAGCTCCAGGCGGCCACGCTCTCGGCGCGCGCGCTGTGGTCCAGCCCGCGTGGCTTCACGCTCGCACCGATGGCGCGTCTGATGATCGAGGCCTATCTGCACGCGCCGATGGCGTTCGCGCCCGCGAGCGCCGACCCGAAGGCCGAGGCAGAGGTACCCGAGTCCGTCGAAGGCCTCAGGGCGGCGCTCGAAATGGAGATCCCGCTTCGCCCGGGCTCGCCGTTCGAAGGGCTCGTGACGCTTTTTCACCTGATGCGGGACCTCGATGAGACGTCGAGCGCTGCTTACTTGGAGATGGTCACGGCCCAGGTCGATGTGAGTCGCCACGCCAAGACCAAGGACGACGCGGATCTCGCCGTCGCCGCGAAGAAGCGGAACGACGCCGCAGATCGCGTGGTCAAGGCCTGGGAGAAATTCGACGCGGCCCTGCTGTCCAGCGCAGCGATCGTGGCGAGCCCCTCGGTCCTCGGAATCTTCCGCCTCGATGACGCGCTTCTCACGCACGCCCTCTGGTTCACGACGCAGCCTACGACTGTCGACTGGCCCATCCCGCTCGCGTCGCTGAACAAGGACAAAGCCGAGGACAAGCGCCTGTTGCTCGCGCTCGCGCCGGCGCGCGCCGTGTGGGCGCGCCGCTACATCGGGCTCTTGCAAGGACCGGCGCGCGAGCTCGTCGAGCTGCAAGAAGCGCGGCGCTTCGAGGACCTGGAACAGCAGGCGCTGCTGTTCGAGCAGACATACGGCGCGACGATGCCCGCCCCCGACGCCAAGGGCACCAACGGCGAACGAATCGCAACCCAGCTCGAGGCCGTGAGCGCCGCCGCCGCCCTCGGGCTCCACGAGGGCACGGGCACGGAGCGCAAGTCGCTCGCCGCGAAGCTGACCGAAAAACTCGAGGGCGTGAAGGCGAACGTCGCGCTGGTCCTCGACAGAAAAAAGACCGACATCGACGACGCCCTCGCGAAGAAAGACGCCCAGCTTCGTTTGGACATCAACAAGAAGAGCCGCGCCGCGAGCAAGGCCCTGCACGCAAAGGCGAAGGACCTGATGGACGAACTTCGACGAAACATCCAAGGCCGCCCGGCCACCTTGATCTGACACCTATCCAAGGAGCACGACCATGGTTTTGACGACCCCCGACAAAGTCGTTGTGAAGAGCCCCGAAGTCATCGTGAAGGGCGCCCCCGAAGTCATCGGACAGAGCCCCGTCAACGTGTTCGAGGACGACCGCGGGTATCGCTACGTCGAGACGGCCGACTGGTGGAAGAAAGCCTGCGAGCCCCTGCCCTCCTTTTCGTTGGTGAAGTGGCCCGACTACGCGACGAAGGTGGTGGACACGGTCATCGACGGGCAACCTGTCGTCATCCAGCTTTGGAAGGGCTGGTGCCAGCGCTTCCTCGGGCGCGACGACTTCCCCGGCGGCATCGGCGCCGAAGTGGCTGTCTACCAGCGCATCAACGGAAAAACGCCGCCCGACAATCTCCCGTCGGTCTCCGACAACGCCGCGAACATCCTTCTCCGCACCATCGCGCGGGTCGCGCCTCACGAGCTCTGGTGGCCCTACCCCGCGCTCGCCACGCGGATCTCGTTTCAGATGGTTCACCCGAACTCGACCCGCGTCTTCTTCACCGCGCCGGTCGAGACCACGTACTGGCGCAACCGCTGGATGGATCCCACGGACTACGAGAAATATCGCGCCGCCATCGGGCACGACGTGCCCTCGCTCTCGGCCGAGTACCAGCTGCAATACGAGATCAACGGCACGCGCTACGTCTGGTAGGCGCGGGTGAGCGACGCGCCCGACCGAACATCATCGGCGGCGGCACCGGCGACGGCGTCCGCCGGCGGGTCGCGGCCGCCGTCCTGGCGGCGGCTCTGCTTCCTGTCCGCCGTCGCGCTGGTCCTCGGCACGACGCTGGTGCTGCCGCGCATCTCGCACGTCGCGCCCGATCCACTCCGGCCGCCCGCGTTCATGACGGGCCGCTGGTGGACGACGCCGATCGAAATGGGCGGCGCGAGCCGCCTCCCTCGCGTCGACGCCGACCTGCTGACCGTGGTGGCTGCAGCGGACGGCAAGCACGTGTTCGCGGGCGGCCGCCACGGGACGCTGCTCGCCAGCGAGGACGGCGGCGTGACGTGGAAGCCGGAGCGCGTGCTGGTGCAACCGCGGGCGTCCGAATGGCCGCCCCAGGCGGCACCCGAAACGCCGAAACCGGACGAGAAAGACCCCCGCGTCGCGGAAAAAGAGAAGGCGGCGGCGGAGGCGAGACGTCGAGCGGAGGAAGCCAAGCGACGTCCGGCGGCGGCGCTCGGCCGCGACGTCGGAGGGCGCGCGACGGCAACACCAATCCAGGTCGATCGGCCCGAAACCCGCCAGTCGCCCCAACCCGCCGCAACGCCTCCAGATCCCGATGGCCGCGGGGCTCCTGCGCCGGCACCAAACAACCCCGCACGTC
>DATMZL010000938.1:0-4232 GCA_035607075.1 Polyangia bacterium | reverse complement strand
CATCGCTCGACGCCGACTCAATCGATCTCGACCGCTGCGTCCCAGGCGTCGACGGATCGAGATCGATTGAGTCGGCGTCGAGCGATGCCTTGCCGTAGGCGTCGTCATTCGCAATGATCGGCAGCCCGACCGGCGTCGCGCGGCCCGTGATCGCGCGATCGTCGGTGGCGATGGGCGGACCGGACGGGCATCGCGTGCCGCAGCCGGCGAACGCGAAGGCAGCGAGCAGCGTCGCGGTGGAAACGATCAAAACGGTTTTGCGCATGACGGTGATTCCTCTCTGGGCGTCGCTTCAGCAAGGGCCGGACCATCGGATCGCGACGTGTTTTCGCGGCGCGGACGAGCGGCGCCATGAATGCGCAAGGCGCGGGCGACAGAGGTCGCGCGACTTGCGCAACCCTTGCCCAACAGGATCAGGCCCCTCGCCCTGCGGAGCGGGTCTGCCGAAGACACGCCGGTTGCTGTAGGTGTCTGTCCGAAACGGAGAGATACGATGAGGACACGACTTCAGATGTTCGCGGCGATTCTCGCCCTGCCGCTGTGGGCGCTCGGGTGCGGTGACGGGGAGATGGCTGACGGCGCCTCGCCGCCGGTCGCCGCCACCGACAGCGCAATCACCGAGTTCGACACTCCGATCTTGCTGTACCCGACGGCCAACGATACGGCCGACGATCTGTGCCTGGCGGCGCAGACGATCGATCTCGATCCGATGACGCCGGGTCAGCAGGCATCGTTGGCGACGACCGCTGGAACGTTCATGCTCGAGGCGGGCGGCGGCGTGCGATTCACGCCCGCTTCCGGCTTTTCGGGCGCCGCGCGCGCTGCGTACGTGGTGGCCGACCTGGCCGGGCGCGTGTCCAACCCGGCCAACCTGATCGTCACGGTCAAGGGGCCGACGCCCGGCGGCGACATTGTCACGGCGGCCGATTGGGCTCGCGCCCAACTGCCGAGGCTCGTCCCTGCCGGCGAGTAAACGTTTTTACGATTGCCCGCCGACGACGTCGTCGGGGAGATTGAGCCAGGTCAACGTCGCGCTCAGAGCGGCGCCGTGACGCCCGACGCCCAGCACGCCGGCCAGGGCGTCGACCTGTTCGCCGGCCGTCGCGAAGCGCTTCTCGGGCTGGCGCGCGCACGCGCGCGCGAACCACGCATCGAACGCGCTGCCCAGCTCCGGGTGGCGCTTTGACGGCGGCTCGAGCGGCTTGTGAAGGAGGTGGGCGACGACATCCAGGACGTCGCCGCGGAAATAGGTCTCGCCCGCCAGCAGACGGTACGCCACCAGCCCCAGCGCGTACCGATCGCACGCCGACGTCACGCGCGCGCCCGGCGTCGCCTGCTCCGGCGCCATGTAGCGCGGGGTGCCGATGATCTCGTCGGACCCCGTGATGGTCCCGCCGGGGTCACCCATCTTCACGATCCCGAAGTCGAGGACCTTCACGATGGGCGCGCCGTCTTCGCGCGTGGCGATGAAAAGGTTCTCGGGCTTCAGATCGCGGTGAATCATGCCGAGGCCGTTCGCCTTGTCGATCGCCGCCGCGATCTGCCGCAGCCAGTCGACGATAGTCGGGCGATCGGGCGGCGCCTCGACGGCGCGATGCTCGAGGTCCATGCCTTCGAGCAGCTCCATCACCAGGAACGGCGCGCCGTTCAGCTCCGGTGCGACGTCGGCGTCGATGACACGAACCACGTGCTCGCTCTTGATGCGTGCCGACGCGCGCGCCTCCCGCTTGAATCGTTCCAACACTTCGGGGGACGCCCCGACGCCCGCCGGCAGCACCTTCAGCGCGAGGCGCTCGCCGGTTCGCGCGTGCTCGACCTCGTAGACGATGCCCATTCCGCCGCGCGCGATCAAACGAACCGGCGCGTACCGACCGGCGAGCAGTGGCGGCAGCTTCGCGGTCGCGTTCATCGAGCCCCCACCCTTATACAACGAGTGGGGGCGTGGTCCTTCCCGACCGTCTCGCGCGGGTCGGGCGCTACATGTTTACGCGCGCGCCAGCGCGGGCGCGAACGGGTTGCGCAAGGGTTGCTCAACACATGCGTGCGTTGCCCAAGCGCGCTGCGCTTCGTCGCGCGTATGCCCGCGGGCATGCGTTCGCGAGGTTGGTCCGGACGTTGCTCTGGTGTCGGTCGAACCCAGCGAAAGAGAGAAATCCAATGACCAAGCTCCCGATGATCTTCTTCGTGCTGCTGGCGCCGGTGCTGTTCGTACTGGTCGCCGTGCCCGTCGCCATCGTCCACATCGCGGCTCACGTTCTCATCGACCGCATGCGCCGTCCCGATCCGCGCGGC
Organism: Polyangia bacterium; assembly: GCA_035607075.1. Lineage (GTDB taxonomy): Bacteria > Myxococcota_A > Polyangia > Fen-1088 > Fen-1088 > JADGRB01. Next base: position 1,940 of record DATMZL010000938.1, on the reverse strand, counting down.
GCGACGCCGATCCGGACCGCCGTCGCGCGGGCGACGCGCCCGACGTGGAAGTCCCCCATCCTCCAATCGATCTCGACGCGGTCCTGAACGGACCCTACGAACAAGGAGCCGATCATGAAGACCGCGGCGTTTCGTGTGGCACCCCGTCTTGCACCTGTCATTGCTACGTTCGCCATCGTCGCCACGTTGTTCTCCGCCTGCGGGGACGACGCGGCGCCCGTTCCCGCCGATCTGCTCGCCGGCGATCAGGCATTCGTCGCGGTCCCGCGCACGTCGACTGCCGACGTCGTCGAGGCGCGGTCCGCGCTGACCAACGGTGCCGGCGGCGCCGGCGCGATGGGCGTGCAGCCCGGCGAGAATAATTTTTACCTCGCCATCCGAAAGGACGTGCTCGCGCAGCCGTGGTTCCTGTCCGCGTACCTCAAGCAAGGTCAGGATCGGGTGCCCTACACCGAGGTCCCGTTCTTCAGCCTCGGGACGCGCGTGGTTTCGTTCCAGGTTCAGAACGGAAAGCTGTTCGTCTTCGACGCTTCCGATCAGCACGCCGCCTCGGCGGTCATCGCCCCGCCCAACCTCCTCGAGGCGTACCCGCTGGTCGATCTGCCCGAGTTCAACCGGCTGCGCGGCGCCGATCGCTACGTCCTTGTCGATCCCTCGGCGGGCCTGAACCCGTTCGGCATCACCAGCGACCTTTACGAGGACTGGCCATTCCGGGGCCTCAGCATCCAGGGCGACTACGGCGATCTCCGGATGCGCGTCGGTGTCTCGTTCATGCAGAACTTCCGGTCACTCGCCGACGGCGTCACCTTCGACGAGATCTTCACCGGCGACATCGCGGGCGTCGATCCTGCACCGTTCACCATCTGGGGAACGCTGGGGCTTTCGATCCGACGATACGCCGTCGGCGAAGGGTACGAACCGACGCCCGATCCGGTCGACCCGCTGTACTTCGCGACCGGGTACCGCTCGATCCCCGACAGCGGCGGGGCCGTCTATCACACGCCCGTGAAGTGGAACTTCCATCGCGGCATGTCGCCCGTGAAGATCTACGTTAACGCGGGCGCCAAGCGCGCGCAGGCCCACTATCCCGGCGTCGATCTGCTGGGCGCCTTCAAGCGCGGCATCGAGAGCTGGAACGACGTCCTGGGGTTCAAGGTGTTCGAGGCGGTGTTCGTCGACGACGACCAGATTCGCGACGACGACAAGAGCTTCCTGCTGGTCGACTTCCCGGGCATCGGCTTTCCGTATTCGTTCGCGGACTATCGCGCCAACCCGATCAACGGCGAGATCCGCGGCGTCAGCGTCTACTTCAGCGGCGCGTTTCTCCCCGGCATCGAATACATGACCGACGATCCGCCGGCCGGCGGCGCGCCGGCCGCTGCTGCGAACGCGACGGCGCCCACGAGCGCGCCCGCGGCGTCCGCGAACCTTCCCCTGTTGAGCTGGGCCGGAATGGCCGCGCATCCGACGTGCGCCTATTCGGCGCGCGCGTCTGCGATGCGGGCTGCGAACGCGCGGGCGGCGACCGCCGGCAGCGCGCCGCTGACCGGCGATCAGAAGCGCGCCCTCTACGTCCAGCACGTGGTCGCGCACGAGTTCGGCCACACGCTCGGGCTGCGGCACAACTTCGCCGGCTCGCTCGAACCGCCGTCCAGCTCGGTGATGGACTACCTGGACGACGATCTCGCGATCAAGCTGCCGACTCCCGGCGCGTACGACCGCGAAGCGATCAGCTATCTCTACGGCCTGTCACCGGATCTGCCGACGCACCCGTTCTGCACCGACGAGCACGTGCCGCTGTCTCCGCTCTGCCAGCGAAATGACCGCGGCGCCGATCCGCTGTACGACGCTGCGGCGCCTGTCTACGCGTACGTCGTCGGTCTGATCCTCGACGGCGTCGTGCCCGGTGATCCGAATGGGCCCTACGGCTCGTGGGCCAA
>DATMZL010001536.1:0-2805 GCA_035607075.1 Polyangia bacterium | reverse complement strand
AGCAAAGTGTGGGTTGGCTGTGAGGGGATTGAGAAATCGCGATCAGAGCACCACGACAATCAACAGCGCACCGACATAAGCTGAGCGCCGAAATATGCGCGGTTAGCGTTTCCGACGGCGCGAGACGACCGCGAGCGCGAGGCCGATCGCTAGCAGAAGCGGCGCCGGGCCCGGCGCGCCGTCGGAGACGCCGCAGCCGCAGCCGTCACCAGCGGCGCTCGTCTTGGAACCGTCGCTGCCGGCGTCGCGCCCAGCGCTGCCCGTCGAGGCGCCGCCCGTACCGGCGGCGCCGCTCGTGCCGGCGGATCCCGTCGCGCCCGACGCGCCGGTTGTGCCGGCCGCTCCGGTTGTGCCGGCGGCGCCGCTGATGCCCGCCGCGCCGCCGGTGCCCGCTGTTCCGCCGGTGCCCGCCGTTCCCGTCGTCCCTGCGGTGGCGCTTGCGCCACCCGTGCCCGACGCGCCGCCTGCTCCACCGGTGCCGCCGCGACCCGCGCCACCGCCCGCACCCGCGCTGCCACCCGTCCCACCGACGCCGCCCGTTCCGCCTCGGCCCGCGGCGCCGCCCGTGCCCGCCGCGCCGCCCGCGCCTCCGCCGCCGCCCATGCCCCCGGCGCCGGTCGGCGCCGATCCGGGCGTGAAGCGCCACGTCTGGAACCCGTTGAACATGAGCGCGTCGTTGCCGAGCACGGTCATCACCGGGATGCCGTAGACCGGCGTGCCCGCCGCGCTGACGTCGGTCCACTTCGTACCGTCCCAGCTCCAGGTGTCCTCCGACCGCACGAAGTTGTCGTCCCCGCCGCCGTGCATGACCAGCGATCCCTGCGGCGCCGCCAGCGACGGCATGAGGCGGCCGGCCGGCCATGGCGTCGTGAACGGCGCCATCGTCCAGTCGGTCCCGTCCCACAGCCACATATCGCCGTAGACGAGGCTGCCGCTGTCGGAGCCACCGAACAGCACGACCTTGCCCCCGAGCGTCGTCATCGCGTGCTCCATGCGGGCGTCGGGAAAATGGGCCGGCGTCCGCTTCGTCCAGTTCACGCCGTCCCATTCCCAGGTGTCGTTGAAGATTCCCTGGCCGTGGCCGCCGAGCAGAACCCCCTTGTTGCCCAGCGTGGCCATCCTGGGTCCCGTGATCGGCCGCGGCGTGTCGACCGGCGCCTTCGCCGTCCACGTGTTGCCGTCCCACTCCCAGGTGTCGCCGAGGAAGTTGTTCGTGTCGTTCCCGCCGAACAGGACCGCCTTGGTCCCGACCGCCGCCATCGCGTGGAAGTCGCGAGCGGGCGGGCTGGCGGCGGGCGCGCGCCTGGTCCACGCGCCGTCGAACTCCCACGTCTCGACGGTGGGACCGCCGACCGCACCCGTCACGAGCAGCGCCTTGCCCCCGAGCGTCACCATCTGCCCTAGGCAGCCGTAGTACGACCCGGGCGGCGTCATCGCCGCCTGCCGCAGCGTCCAACCCGCGCCGTCAAACTCCCAGGTGTCGCCGTCGAAGCGATCGCCGCCCGCCTCGACGCCGCCGAACAGGACGGCGCGCCCGTTGAGCGCGGTCATCATCGAGTCGGCGCGCGCCGTCGGCGCCACCGTCGTCGTGACCGGCGCCCAATCGTTGCCGTCCCACTGCCAGGTCTCGTTGTTCGCCTTGAAGTTGCCGTCGTTGCCGCCGAACATCACCAGCTTCGTACCCACCGCCGCCATCGACGACCACCAGCGCGCCGGCGGCCGGTGGGCCGGCTCGCGCCGCGTCCAGGCCGTGCCGTTCCACTCCCAGGTGTCGTCGTAGGCGAAGGTGACGTTCCAGCCTCCGTAGACGATCGCCGTGCTCCCCAGCGATCCCATCGCATGCGTGTAGCGAGGGCCCGGGCCGGTGGACGCGCGCAGCGCCCAGTTGGTGCCGTCCCACTCCCACGTGTCACCGAACGAGTTCACCGTCGTCGACGACCCGCCGAACATCACCAGCTTGCTCCCGACGGCGACCATGCGCGCGGCGTAGCGGGCGGGCGGGCGCGTGGCGGGCGTCCGCTGCGTCCAGGTCGTGCCGTCCCACTCCCACGTGTCGTCGAACGTCGTGATCCCGGCGTTGCCGCCGAACAGGACCAGCTTGTTCCCATACGCCGCCATCGCCGCGTTGGAGCGCGTCGACGGCATCGGGGAGGGCGTCTTCCTCGTCCAGGCGGCGCCGTCCCATTCCCACATGTCGCCGAACTCTTCACTGGTGAGCCCGCCGAACAGCACCACCTTGTTTCCCAGCGCCGCAAAGGACGCGCCCTGCCGCCGGTTCAGAAGCGGCACCTCGGTCCAGACCGCGGGGGCGGTGGATTGGGCGTGGGCAGCGGTTGCGAGGGCGCCGACCACGCCCACCGCAGCCAGCACCGTGACCCACGTTCGCGCGCGCGCGCCCATCACCGGATGCGATGGTACCTCAGGGCGGGCGCGGGGCGGAGGCGCGTGTGGGCTTTGACCGCGATCGCGATACTATCGTCCCGCCATGCCCACCCCCTACGAACGGCGACGCCTCGCGACGTTCGCCTTCGCGCTGGCAGCGCCGCTCGTCGTCGCGGCCTGCGGTGGCAATGGCGGTAGCACGCCCGGGAAAGACGACGCCGCCGTCGGGAAAGACGCCGCCGCCGTCGTATTCGATGCCGGCGGCGACGGCGTGTCCTGCGCGGCCCTGCCCTGCCTGGCGGGCGCAACCAGCCTGATCGCCTTCTGCGCGCCGAGCGGGACGTGCATGGATTACGCGACCGCGTCGGCAGGCTCGTCCGTCCAGACGAAGTGCTTCTCGAACGGCGTGGCGATCGCGGTGAC
>DATMZL010000661.1:0-2818 GCA_035607075.1 Polyangia bacterium | reverse complement strand
CCTTGCCCAGGAAGTCGCGGATCGACTCCATGATCGCTTCCTTCCCCTTGATCTCGGACACCACCAGGCTGTCGTCCTCGTCGAAGTTCTCGTTCAGATCCTTGATGAACTGGCCCGAGCCGTAGGGGCTCTCGACCTGGCCGTAGCAGAACAGGTTCACCTTCGGGAGGATCTGCGTCTTCAAGAGCTCCACGCACTGGACGGTGTCGTCGACCGACCAGTTGTCGCCGTCGCTGAAATGAAAAGGGTAGATGTTCCATTCCGACGGTGGGAAGTCGTCGTCGATCATCTTCGCGCACAGCTTGTAGGCGCTCGAGATCATCGTCCCGCCCGACTCCCGCGTACGGAAGAAGGTGTCGCGGTCGACCTCCTTCGCCACCGCGTCGTGGATGATGTAGCGCGACTCGAGGCCCTTGTACTGGCTGCGCAACCAGGCGTCGATCCAGAAGGATTCGATCCGCACGATCTCCTTCTGCTCGTCACCCATCGATCCCGACACGTCCATGATGAAGATCATCACGGCGTTCGACTGCGGCATCGGCGTCGTCCGCCACGATCGGTAGCGGCGATCCTCGCGCACCGGGACGATCATCGGGCGCGCCGGATCGTAGGTGCCGGTCATGATCTGCCGCCGCAGCGCCTGGCGGAAGGTGCGCTTGAAGTGGCGGAGCGACTCCGGCCCGGCGCGCCGGATGCCGACGTACTTGTCCTTCTGGGCGATGATCCGCTGCTTGCCCTTGGGCTCGATGCGCGGCAGCTGCAGCTCCTCGCCCATGATCTGCGCCAGCTCCTCCAGCGACAGCTCGACCTCCAGCGCGTGCTCGCCTGCCTGATCGCCCGCCTTGCCCGGACCGTCGGCGTTCGGGTCGCCCTTGCCCAGGCTGTCGCCCACGTCGCCCTGCCCCTGCCCGACGCCGCCCCGATCCTTGCTGCCGAACCGGAACCGCGGCCAGTTGATCTGCGGCAGCGGGATCGAGACCAGATCCTTCCCCTTGCGCCCGATCAGCTCGCCCTGCGAGATGTACTTGCGCAGGTCTTGCTTGATCTTCCCGCGCACGATGTCGCGGAAGCGCCGGTGATCTGGATCGATCCTCAGCGCCATCTAGACCACCAGGTCGACGAACCGTCCCGTTTTCGGATCGTAGATGCCCAGGCGCTGGCCCTTCGCCTTGGCGGCGACCGCCTGCTCCAGCATGCCGAGCGCGCGCGTCAGGACCGCCATCGGTTTGTCCGTCGAAAAGTCCCCCATCAGCTTCACCAGCAGCGCGGCGGCCTGACCGTTCACCTCGACGTTGACCGCCGGCAAGGCTTCCAGAGTTGCGCGATCGTGTGCGTCCATTTAGTCCTTGACGTCGCCGCGCGCGAAGATGCTCGCGACGAAGTTCAGCACGTCCGTCGCGCAGATCTCGCAGTAGCTGTAGTTGCGGATCATGCGGTTCTTCACGACGTCGATCTTCTCCTGCGTATCGCGGTCGACCACCGCGCTGACCAGCGACGTCAGCTTGATCGAGTCTTTCTGATCCTCGAACAGCTTCAGCTCCAGCGCCTTCTGCAGCCGTTCGTTGGTGCGGAAGTCGAACTGCCGCCCCTCGATCGCCAGCGCGCCGATGTAGTTCATGATCTCGCGACGGAAGTCGTCCTTGCGCGAATCCGGGATGTCGATCTTCTCCTCGATCGACCGCATCAGGCGCTCATCCGGCTCCTCGTCCTGGCCGGTGTACTTGTTCTTCACCCGCTCCTTCTGGGTGTACGCCTTGATGTTGTCGATGTAGTTCGCGCACAGCTTCGCGATCGCCTCTTCATCCGCGCTGATCGCCCGCTGGACCTCGTTCTTGACGATGTCCTCGTACTCCTGCTTCACCAGGCCGAGCAGCACGCCGAAGTGCCGGCGCTGCTCGTCGCTGGTGATCAGCGAGTGGTTGCGCAGGCCCGACTCCAGCTCGTTCATGACCATGAACGGGTTCACGCAGCCCTCGCCCCGATCGCTGACCAGCGCGTTCGAGACCTTGTCCTGGATGTAGCGCGGGCTGATGCCGTCCATGCCCTCACGGACCGCCTCCTTGCGCAGCTCCTTGATGTTGTCCTGCGTGAAGCCCGGCAGCGTCTTGCCGTCGTACAGCTTCATCTTCTGCACCAGAGAGAGCTGATGCTTCTTCGGATCCTCGAGGCGCGTCAGGACCGCCCACATCGCCGCCGTCTCCAGCGTGTGCGGCGCGATGTGCTTCCCCCGGATCTTCCCGGCGTTGTAGTCCTTCGCGTAAATCCGCTGCTCCTCGGAGACGCGCGTGATGTACGGGATATCGATCTTCACCGTACGGTCGCGGAGCGCCTCCATGAACTCGTTCGACAAGAGCTTCTTGTACTCGGCCTCGTTCGTGTGGCCGAGGATCACCTCGTCGATGTCGGTCTGCGCGAACTTCTTCGGCTTGATCTTGTGTTCCTGCGACGCGCCCAGCAGGTCGTAAAGGAACGCGACGTCCAGCTTCAGCACCTCGATGAACTCGATGACGCCGCGGTTCGCGATGTTGAACTCGCCGTCGAAGTTGAACGCGCGCGGATCGCTGTCCGACCCGAACTCGGCGATCTTGCGGTAGTTGATGTCGCCGGTTAGCTCCGTTGAGTCCTGGTTCTTCTCGTTTTTGGGCTGGAAGGTGCCGACGCCGACGCGGTCCTGCTCGGAGAGGATCAGGCGCCGCACGCGCACGTGCTTCACGACCTGCCCCCAGTCACCCGCGTACTCCGCCAGCAGCTCGCGGAAGATCAAGCGGCAGGCGGGATCCAGATCGCCCTCGATGTGGACGTGCGCCTTGCCGGCGCC
>DATMZL010001522.1:0-2459 GCA_035607075.1 Polyangia bacterium | reverse complement strand
AGCCGTCGCCGTCGACGGTGTTGCTGTCGTCGCACGCTTCCGTCCCTTCCTTGCGCCCGTCGCCGCAGACGGTGCGGTGACAGGTCGCCGGCTTCGACGGATCCGGGACCGCGGGAGGCGCGTCGCAGACGTAGCCGGGCTCGAGCTTGCACGCCGCCGAACAACCCGCGCCGACCGCGGGCGGATCGCACTGCTCGATGCCGCCCAGCACACCGTCGCCGCACTTCACGAGATAGACGCACGGCTTCCCCGGCTGCGGGCACTCGAAGTCCTTCTCGACCTGGCAGTCGGCGCTGCAGCCGTCGCCGTCGCGCGCGTTGCCGTCGTCGCACGCTTCGCCCAGCACGGCGTCGATCCTGGCATTGCCGCAGCGGGCGGAATCGCCGTCGCGCACGATCGGCTCCGTCAACGGCGCGTCCGTCACCGTGCTGGTGTCTTGCCGCGCGTCGACCGTCGCGCCACCGCCGCCGCCTGGGCCGCCACCGCCGGTGCCGCTGCCGGTCTTCTGCGTGACGCCCGCGCAAGCGCTGGCCAGCGCCACCGCTGCGACCGCCAGCAGACGTGCCGATCTAATGGGAACCCTGAGAGGGTTCCCAAACCCTCTCGCGCTGGTACGCGGCGAGCAAAGCTCGCCGGCTTCCCACGCGAATGTCACGTCACGAACCATAGGCGTAATAGATCGCCGACACCATCCACGTTCCGCCGGAAACGATTTCCGACACCTGGAACGAGAATGTGTGAGGTCCGGGCACCGACAGCGCCGGGATGTCCGGCCATGAGAACGGCGCCGTCATGCTGCCCGGACACCAGTTGGCGCGCGACGCGCGCACGCTGGACGGCAGGCCCAGCGGATTCTCGCGGCAGTAGTCCAGCCCGTTCACGAAGGGGCCGAACGCGTCGTGGTGCTGCAGCGTGCACAGGCTCGCGCAGTCGTAGCGCCACGGGTGGATGTCCAGCGCCGGCGCGCCGTCGACAAAGATCGTCTGGTGCCGATCGCAGAACTCCTCGGCGGGACCGATGCAACTGGTTGCCATCGCGCCTTGCCCGTGCCCGCTGGTGCGGTATTCGAGCCGGCTGCCCACGGTCCCGTCGGGCGCGTCGAACGACACGACCGGCCACGCGTCGCCCATCTTGATCTCGCCGGCGTAGAGCGGGATCGCCGCGAGCACGCGGCGGGGCGCGGCGCCGGGCGCGACCTCGACGCGCGCGCTCACCGTCCAGCCGTTGTTGGAGCCGGTCGACTGTCCGGCCGCGTCCGAAAAGCTGGTCAGGTCGACGCGCAGGCGATGCTTGCCGGGAAGCGCGTTGGCGAAATCGGTCAGATCGATCTCGAGATGCTCGGGTCCGCCGAACGGCGTGATCGCGTGCATGACTTCGAAAGGCACGCGTGACGCCCCGCCGGCGCCGTCAGGGCCGTCGATGAAGGCGTTGAAGTTGCGGTCGAAAGCGTCGCAGTCCGCGGGCACGTTCTGTCCCGACGGCGGCGCGTTGGTCGACCAGGTCTCGAACGGGTAGCAGGTCGTGTCGAGATCGACGACCAGCGTGACCGCCGCGAACGGACCCTGCTTCCAGTCGATGTCGGCGGAGGCCGTCCCGACGCTGGGCCAGCCGCTGCTGTTCTCGCTGCCGATGCGCGCCTTCACCAGCGCGTCGATCGTGAACGGCGACGGACCGGTCGATGCGTCGCCGGCGTCGGCGAGCGTCGCGTCGTTACCCGTGTCGGCGTCGCCGCCCGAACCGCTGTCCATCGGCGCCGCCCGGCCCGATCCGCCGCACCCGGCGCCGACCAGGAACAGCGCGATCGCGAACAGCAACACGACGATGTCTTTGGCGCCGGGCCGCATGCAGCCGCGCCAGACTACTTCTGTGCTGCGCGCGCATTGCCGGTATCAAGGGAACGGTTTCGTTCGGCCAATCCGGACAATCGTCGCGAACGCGGGCGCTATCGTGCGCCCGTGGATCGCAACGCGCGCGCCGTCCCGGCCCACTTACGCCGCTTCGTCGTCGAGCAGGACTATCGGCAGTACACCGCCGTCGATCGCGCGGTCTGGCGGTTTCTCCTCTCGCAGACACAGGCCCACCTGCGCGACACGGCTCACCCCGCTTATCGCAACGGGCACGCCGCCGCGGGGATCTCGCCCGATCGCGTGCCGCACATCGGCGAGGTGAACGACAAGCTCTCCGGCTTCGGCTGGGGCGCGGTCTGCGTCGACGGGTTCATCCCGCCGCGCGCCTTCCAGGAGTTTCAGGCGTGCAGCCTGCTCCCGATCGCCGCCGAGCTGCGCACGCGCGAGCACCTCGCGTACACGCCCGCGCCCGACATCTTTCACGAAGCGGCGGGGCACACCCCGATCCTCCCCGACCCGATCTTCGCGGCTTACCTGCGCCGGATCGGCGATCTCGGGCGCAAGGCGTTCTCCATCCCTCAAGAAGACGAACTCTACGAAACGATCCACGTT
>DATMZL010000786.1:0-4104 GCA_035607075.1 Polyangia bacterium | reverse complement strand
AGAAATCATGGGCGTCATCGAGACGCAGCAGCGCGGCGAGCTCGCGGCGCTTGACAAACAGATCCAGGAGAAGGCCGACGCCTACGCGAAGCTCGCCGACGAGACCGGCCAGAAGATGGCCGACGCGATCGTCGAGGCGCTCAAGAACATTCACATCGATCCGATCCACGTCGGCGTGATCATCGACGGACCCGAGCGGGATGAGGGCGGCGCGCGCGGGGTGAGCCGCGGCGGCGTCATCTCGAACTCCGGCGTGAGCTACTTCGCCCGCGGGTACCTGCCGATGCCGGCGTTCAGGCCGATCGGGACCGACGTCGTCCCGGCGATGCTGACGCCAGGCGAGATGGTGCTCACGGCCTCGCAGCAGGCGGCGATCGGATCCCTGATGGCCCGCGCTGGGGCGCCTGCCTCGAGCGGGGACGGCGGTGGGGGCGTGACGGTCGGCAGCATCGTGGTCAACATGGACGTCGGCGCGAACGTCGACCAGCAGTCGCTGAGTGAGAACTTCAAGGAGATGCTGCGCACCGATTCGACGGTGTATGCCGCCGTCTCGGTCGTGGCCCGACGCAGTGCGGGGACGGCATAGATGGCTGAGACCTTCTTCTATTTCCACCCGGCCGACAACGTCGCGCCCAGCGCCACGTCCTCCGTGCAGACGGGGTCGGCGGACACGGACTATCCGGTCGGGAACCTCACGGAGTTGGCCTACGCGACGCTCGCGGCCCCGGCGAAGCTGACGGGATCGAGTGGCGCGTTCCTGCTCGACTGGGGCAGCGCCCAGCGCATCGACTACGTCATCCTGTGGCACAACTTCGATGCAGCCCTGGCCGTCTCCGTCCAGATGAATGCGACGAACACCTGGGGCGGCCCCACCGTGACCACGTCGCTCACGATTCCCGCCAAGCGCGCCGATGGCTACACGCGCAAGGTCGGCGTCGATCTGCGGGCCGTCTCGGGCTACAGCTCGGGCGGCTTCCGGTACCTGCGCGTCAATGTCAGCGGGACGAACGGGGTGCCGATCGGCCTCAAGCTCCTCGCGTTCTCCCGCGTGCGGCAGCTCGCGGTCGACTTCCAGTGGGGCGTCCAGGACGACGACAACCAGATCGGCATCGACATGAAAACCGACGCGGGGGTGCCGTGGGCCTATGACCTGACCTCGGCCCCGCGGGTCCTGCGCGGGTCGGCGCTGCTCTCGGATGCGGACGCCGAGTCGGTGCGGGAGTGGCACCGCGCCTGTGCCGGCGTGGTCAAGCCCTGCGTGCTCGTGCCTGAACCGGCGGGCACCGATGCCTGGCTGGTGCGCTGGTGTCCGAACGGGTCCCTCGCGATCGGGGGCGCGCAGATCCTCGTGTCCAAGGTCCAGCACCAGCGCGACTTCACCGATGTGAACCAGACGCACCTGGCCTTTGAAGAGATCACGGCCGGCGATCCGGAGTGGGTGTGAGCATTGCGCTGATCGAGGATGTCGTCGCGCAGTCCTCCGACGGCCTCGCGGTCGTGACGGCGGCCATCGACACCACCGGCGGCACGCTCCTCGTGGCGACCGTCACCGACCAGGATGGGACGTCCGTCCTCACGGACAGTTACAGCAACGACTGGATCCTGATTCGTCAGGAGGGCGCCGAGAATCCAGGTGGAGACATCACGTCTGTCTGTCTCTACTACTGCGCCGATCCGATCGTCGGCGCCGGGCACACGTTCTCGGGCGCGGGCACCATGCCCTCCGTCTCGGTGCTCGTGTTCTCGGGACTGGAGCACGCGGTCGTCGATCGGCAGAACGGCGGCAACCTCCCGCTCGGGGCGCCGGTGAGCTCGGGATCGATTACGCCGTCTCGGCATGGCGCGCTGGTCGTCACGTCCACCAGCGACATTATGCCGATCGGGAGCAAGGGGGTGTCCCCGCCCTTCGGTCCTCCTGTACATATCCTGAACTATGTGGGCTTCTCCTATCCCGGTGTGGCCTACACGATTGGGTCCGCGTACTATATCCAGCCCACCCGAGCGGCCATCTCGGCTGAATGGAATACCAGTACCGTCTTCGTGTCGGCGGCGGCGGCGATCATCGCGGCCTTCGTGCCCAGTGGCGGCGGCCCCGTCGAATACGAAGACCCGTGCACCATCACCGAGCCGCGCCTGTTCGCGACCGTCAAGACCGGCGACGAGACGCTGAAGTTCGGCGTGCAGCCGTTACGCGACACCGCGGCACTCGGCGGCTATGCCGAGCCGCGCTTGCTCGATCTGTCCCCGATGACCCGCGCGGCGTCGGACCCCGCGACGGGGGCCTGGTCCGCGCAGACGGCCTCGATGACGTGGGCCGATACCGATCGCGTGAACCGCGAACGCTCGCAGGCCCGCACGAGCTTCCGCAACTGCGACGCCGAGATCTACCTGACGTCCAGCGCGCAGCGGCAGGGCGGCGGTCCGCCGCGCGTGCTGTTCGCCGGCACGGTCTACGAGGACAGCGTGGACGCGAACCTCGTGCTCGCGACCACGATCAACGACCTGATCGGATCGAACTATTCGCTGTTCTCGGAAGAGAAGCAGATCCCGCAGCGGGTCATCGAGAAGAACTGGTTTCCGAATGCGCCGGACGACTCCCTGGGCCAGGCCGAGCCGATCGTGGGCGGGCGCCGGAGGGTGCTGAACCCCGCCTTCTGGGCCGGCATCGAAGGCGTCTCCACGGGGGTCTACGTCGGGCAAGTGCAGATCAACGGCTCGCACGGCACGCCGGACGGCACGACCCTCGCGGACATCGTCGCGGCGCTGAATGCGTCAGGGGCCACCGGCACGATCTACGTGGATTGGGGCTTCAAGATCGGCTATGGCGACGCGGTCACCTTGCAGGGCTACTACGACGGCCACGGGACCGTGCCCACTGACTACGACGGGTTGGCGCAGATCATCGGCTATTCCGACCTCGATGCGTGGCTCGCGGAAGAGGCGCACACGGGCGGCGATCTCTACGAAGCCGTCGTCGTGGCGGGCCACGCCATCGCCCATATCCTGCCCGCGGCGAATACCGAGCCCTCGATCTGGGTGGGGGATACGCAAGTCGCGCTGGCCGACATCGGCGTCTCGGTCTGGGCGCCGCAGATCCCGAGCGACACCTCGTGGGGATCGGACATCGGGTTCGACCTGTTCACCGACATCCTCGGCGCGGACGGGACGACGCGGCGCTACACCCTGGTCCTGTTTGACCCGGCCAGCACGCATGGCCTCGCCGTCGCTGGCGGGGCGGTGGTGCATGTGGATTGCGACGGCCTCGAGGACACCGGCGACGGCACCGGGGACCCGCTCACCGACTACTTCGACCTGTATCGGCATGTCCTGATCAATTTCGTCCTCCAGGACTACCAGTCCGGTGCGTGGCTGACCTCGCCGCAGTTCCTGTTCTCGGACGGGGTGACGCTGCTGGACCGCGTGGACACCGCCAGCTTCGCGGCGGCCTCGACGGTGGCGGGACTCACGGTCACGGGTGGCTACCAGGGGAGCTTCACGCTGGGCGAGCGGGCGAGTGTGCGGAACATCATCGCGAACTTCAACCTGTCAGGGGGGTGCCTGCTCGCGCAGGACGACTACGGGCGGTTGTTTGTGCGGGTCCTGGATACCCGGCGCACCCAGTTCCTCACGAACCGCATCACCGGCGAGGTCCCGACCGTCCTCCGCGACAAGGTGGACTTCCTGCCGGGGTTCGCCATCCAGTCCCAGCCGGACTGGCAAGTGAACAAGCTGACGTATCAATACGCCCACAACGGCTACCGCGGGGCCTATGAACGGGATGCGGGCGGGGGCGGCAATACGGTGTTCGTGGAAGACCTGCCCTCGCAGACGCGCGACGGCGTGCTGAAGAAGACCGTGGAGTTCGCCTATCTCGCCGACGACCTGACGGCCGATGCCGTCGCGCGCTACTACCTGCAGTTGTTTAAGGATCTCCCGCGCGTCGCGAACTACACCCGCCGCGGGTTGTGCGGCCTCGAGGACGACCTCCTCGATGGGCGCAGTGTCACGCATTACAACGGCTACGGCGCGAACGGCTGGCAGGCGCACGCGATCTGGATCATCGGGAAGACGTTCGACCCGAAGCGCATGGTCTGCACGTTTACG
>DATMZL010000557.1:0-2157 GCA_035607075.1 Polyangia bacterium | reverse complement strand
GCGCCCGACAACGTGACGTGCATGAAGTCGCTCGACTTCGAATGGGACGGCGGCGGCTATCACTGGGATGCGGCGGACTCGTTCGCCTTGCACCCGCAGCAACCGCTCAACCACGCACCGAAGACTTCGCGCGGCACGCAGTTCATCGACCTCAATGGCGACGGCCTCCTCGACGTCGTTCGCAGCCAGGGGCATACGGGCCTGGCGCCGAGCTTCAACAGCAGCGCCTTGCAAAACACCGGGCACGGGTTCGTGACCGCGCCGCAGAACTGGACGCTGCCCGAGCCGTTGGTCGACGACGACGGCCACCCGAACGGGGCCACGTTCGCCGACGTCGACGGCGACGGGCTGCCCGATCTCATCTACCAGCAGGAGGACTGCCAGCACCCGCCGCAGTCGATCTGCCCCCAGCTGAAGCCGAGGGTGTGGTTGAACAAGATCAGAACCCAGGGGCTCTGGCAGTACGCGCCCAACTTCGAGAACTTCCCGGCGTTCTCCGGCGATCGTCTCAACCTGCGCGGGGACATGGTCGTCGACATGAACGGCGACGGGAAGGCGGACATCGTGCGCCTCGGCCCCGGCGATTACGAAATCCAAGTTCGGATCAGCACGGGCACCGGGTGGGCGGTGGCGCCCGAGAACTACGAGATGACGTTGATCGGATCGGCGGCGGGCCGAGACGTGGGCAAGTACGTCAACTACAGGCTGCAGGACATCAACCGCGACGGCCTGCCCGATCTGGTCTGGCGGTTCGGCGAGACGCAGCTCTGCATCAACATGCCGATCGGCATCAACACGGGCAAGAACCACGCGGACGATCCGACGCATCCCGAGATCCAGGCCGTCTGGCACGTCATCGACCCGCAGGACTGCGGCGACGGAGCGCAGACGCCGCTCGACAAGAGCACCTTCGGTGACATCGACGGCGACGGCTTCCGCGACCTGGTGGCGCCGTACCGTGCCCGGCTCGACAAGAACAACCATCAAGCGGGGACGTGCGGATCAATCGTGCACGAGTGCACTTGCCCGGCCGACTGCGATGCCTCGGCCTGCTCGCAAGGCATCAACGGCCAGCTCCAATGCGACTGTGCGTGCCCGTCCGGTGTCACTGTCACCGACAATCCGCGCGTCGTGTTCGCGACCGGCATGAACTGGACGACGAATGGCAACGGGCCCTTCCTGAGCGCATTGAACGACTTCCAGCCGCACAGGGGGGAGACATCCATTCCGGCCTCGGGCTACGAAGACTTCATCTTCTCGATGGCGGACCTGAACGCCGACGGTCTGGCGGACGTCATCCTGAACCACGTGCATCCGAACATCCCTGAGGGACGTGGCGAGCTGCTCCTGAGCAACGGCGCCGGCTACGACGCGCTCGAGGGTGGGACGCAGTGGTTTCCCGGCACCGGTCTCGTCGATCTGCGGCTCACGCCCCGGGTGCCGACCGAGGACGAGAACTACAAGAACAAGGGCCGCGCCTGGGTCGACCTGAACGGCGACGGCGTGACCGATCTCATCGAGGCGAGCGACGACACGGGCCAGTTCGTCTCGCACGCCTGGCTGAATCGCTTCCGGCCGCCGGTGATCAAGAAGTTCCCGAACGGGTTCGCGCAGCCCAGCGAGGTCACCTACGAGGTCATCACCACGATCGAGGCCCAGACGGACGGCACGTACACCGACACGCCCACGCCGGAGGCAGGGACGACGTTCTTCATGCCGCCGGTCCGGGTCGTGAAGTCCGTGTCGGCAGAGGACGGGACGGCGACCGGCACGATGTTTGCGACCGACTACCAGTACGAGCGCATGCGCGCCGGGGCCGACGGACGCGGGCCGTCGGGCTTCGGCGCAATCCGGGCGATCGATCGGCGGCCTGTCGCCGGTGTCATGGACCCCGGCCGTCGCGTCACGGAGACGACCTTCCTGCAGCGGTATCCGTTCACAGGAATGACGACCACGGTGACGCAATCGATCGACTACGGGTTCTCCATCCCCAGCACGGAGCGCTCGAACCTGTCCGTCACCAAGACCTTCTACTGCGCGATGAAGGTCGACGGCACCGACGACTGCGACGTCGTGTCGTACCCGGAGAGCACGACGCTGTTCGTCCACCCGAGGATGAACGTCGACATCACGTACCTCTACGACGGCGACGTCGCG
>DATMZL010001491.1:0-4999 GCA_035607075.1 Polyangia bacterium | reverse complement strand
GGCTGACCGCCAACCGGTGGCGCTCGGCCGCCGCGAGCCGCGACGCCGCGACCTGGAACCGGCGCGTGATCGAGAACCAGACGCTGCTCGCCGTGCGGCGCGCGTTCTTCCAGGGCCGCGCCCAGAAGGATCTGATCGCCGTCGCCGAGGACGGCGTGCGCAACCAGGAGAAGCACCTCGAACAGAGCGTGGCGCTGGTGAAGGCGGGCATTCGCCCGGACATCGACACGGCGACGGTGCGGACGGCGCTCGCGAACACGCGCGTCCAGCTGGTCAACGCGCGCAGCAACGCCGCGGTCGCGCAGGCGCAGCTGGCGCAGGCGATGGGCGTCGAGCTGACCGGCGGGTTCACGCTCGCGGACGACGAGTTGCCCGCGATCGACGGCGAGGACGGCGGCGCGGGCACGCTGGCGGCGCGCGCCCTCGCGACGCGTCCGGAGCTGGCGAACCTCGCCAACCAGCGAGAGGCGGCCGAGCGGCTGGTCGACGCCCAGCGCGGCGGATACGGTCCAAGCGTCGGGGCCGTCGCCAACGCGACCGAGACGGGATCCTCCTTCGATCGACTTGTGCCGAACTGGTACGTCGGCCTCTCGCTGACCTGGGGGATCTTCCAGGGCGGGTACACGCACGGCCTCGTGCGCGAGGCGAAGGGAAATCTCATGACGGTCTCGGGCCAGGCCTCGGCGCTGCGCCTGCAGGTCGAGCTCGACGCGGAGCAGGGCCGCCTCGCCGTCCAGGCGGCGAAGGCGACGATCACCGCCGCCGAGGAGGCGCTGATCAACGCGAAGGATCAGCTCGCGCTGGCCGAGGCGCGCTACACGCACGGCCTCGGCAGCGTGATCGAGCTGGATGACGCGCAGGTCGCGTACACGACGGCGGCGGCGCAGGCGGTTCAAACGCGCTACGGCCTCGCGTCGGCGCGCGCGCAGCTGCTGGCGGCGCTGGGGGTGCGATGAGCCGGCGGCGGCGTGCCTGGACGATCGTCGGCATCGCGCTCGGCGCGGTGCTGATCGTCGGCGCCGTGCTGCGCGGCCGCGGCAACGGACAGGAAGCCGCCGGCGCGAAGGGCGGACGCGCCGGCGCGGCCGCCGACCGCGTGGTCCCGGTGGTCGCCGTGGCGGCCGTGATCCGCGACGTCCCCGTCTACCTCGACGGCCTGGGAACGGTGACCGCGTACAAGACCGTCAACGTTCACGCGCAGGTGTCGGGCCGCCTGGACAAGGTCAGCTTCCGGGAAGGCCAGGCCGTGAAGCGCGGCGAGGCGCTGGCGCAGATCGATCCGCGGCCGTTCACGATCGCGGTGCACCAGGCGGAGGCCACACACGCGCGCGACGAGGCGCAGCTGGCGGGTGCGAAGCGCAACCTGGAACGGTTCGTGGGCGTGGGCGCGCAGCGCCTGATTCCGCAGCAACAGGTCGACGACCAGCGCGCGCTCGTCGACCAGTTGACAGGAACGGTCGCGGCGGACAAGGCGGCGATCGAGAACGCGCGCCTGCAGCTAAACTACGCGCGGATCACATCGCCCATCGACGGCGTGACCGACGTGCAACTGATCGACCCGAACAACCTGATCAGCACCGGCGACGCCACCAACATCGTCGTCGTGACGCAGATGGATCCCATCGCCGTTCTGTTCACGTTGCCGCAGGACGCCCTGCCCGACGTGTCTCGGGAGCAGGCGAAGGGCGCGCTGAAGGTCGAGGCGCACAGCCGCGACGGCGGCCAGCTGCTGGCGACCGGCGAGCTGGCCCTGGTCGACAACCTGATCAACGCGGGCACGGCGACCATGCGGCTGAAGGCGATCTTCGCAAATCCAAATCGGCTGCTCTGGCCGAACCAGTTCGTGAAGGCGCGCCTGCAGCTGATGCTGCGCAAGGGCGCGCTGGTGATCCCGGCGGTCGCGATACAGCGTGGGCCGCAGGGCGCCTTCGTCTATGTCGTGGGCGAGGACGGGCGCGCGGCGCTGCGTCCCGTGACCGTCGAGCGCATCGAGGGCGAAACGGCGATCGTCGCGAAGGGGTTGGTGGCGGGCGACAAGGTCGTCAGCGAGGGGCAGAACCAGCTTCGTCCGGGCGCGCGCGTGCAGCTGCGTGGCGCGGCGGGCGAAGGGCGACAGCCGTGAACGTCTCGGAGCCGTTCATCCGGCGTCCCGTCGGGACGTCGCTGCTGATGATCGGCGTGCTGGCGGGCGGGCTGATCGGCTACCGCGAGCTCGCGGTGTCGGCGCTGCCCCAGGTCGATTACCCGACCATCGTGGTGTCGACGATCCTGCCCGGCGCCAGCGCCGAGACGATGGTGTCGGGCGTGACGACGCCGCTCGAGCGGCAGCTCGGACAGATCCCGTCGCTCGCCAGCATGACGTCGGTCTCCAGCGCGGCCAGCTCGCAGATCACGCTGCAGTTCGAGCTGGACCGCGACATCGATTCGGCCGAGCAAGACGTTCAGGCCGCGATCAACGCGGCGTCGAACCTGCTGCCGCGCACGCTGCCCACGCCGCCGACGTACAGCAAGAGCAACCCCGCCGACGTACCGGTGATCTCGCTGGCGGTCTCCTCCGACACGACGCCGCTGCCCAAGGTGGACGACTACGCCGATTCGATCCTGGCCCAACGCCTGTCGCAGGTGTCGGGCGTCGGCCTGGTGACGCTGAACGGCGGCCAGCGGCCGGCGGTGCGCGTGCAGGTCGATCCGGTGGCGCTGGCGGGTCGGGGCCTCGGCCTCGAAGAGGTGCGCCAGATGCTGGTGGCGGCGAACGTCAATCAGCCGAAGGGAAACCTGGACGGGCCGCGCCAGAACTACCTGATCGCGGCGAACGACCAGCTGCCGAGCGCCGCCGGCTACGCGCCCCTGATCGTCGCGTACCAGAACGGCGCGGCGGTGCGGCTGACGGACATCGCCAAGGTGCTGGACGGCGTCGAGAACGCGCAGCTCGCGGGCTGGGCGGGCGCGCACCCGGCGGTGATCCTGAACGTCCAGCGCCAGCCGGGCGCGAACCTGATCGAGGTTGCCGATCGGGTGAAGGCGCTGCTGCCCGAGCTGGAGGCGTCGCTGCCGCAGGGGATCGCGGTGAAGATCCTGTCCGACCGCACCGAGACCGTGCGCGCGTCGGTGCGCGACGTCGAGTTCACGCTGGTGCTGACGATCCTGCTCGTCGTCGCGGTCATCTACCTGTTCCTGCGCACGCTGCGCGCCACGATCATCCCGGGCGTCGCCGTGCCGCTGTCGCTGATCGCCACCTTCGGCGTGATGCTGCTGCTCGGCTACAGCCTCAACAACCTGACCTTGATGGCGCTGACGATCTCGACCGGCTTCGTCGTCGACGACGCGATCGTGATGATCGAGAACATCGCCCGCTACATCGAGGCGGGCGAGACGCCGTTCGCCGCGGCGTTGAAGGGGTCGAAGCAGATCGGCTTCACGATCGTGTCGCTGACCGTGTCGCTGGTGGCGGTGCTGATCCCGCTGCTGTTCATGGGCGGCGTCATCGGCCGCCTGTTCCGCGAGTTCGCGGTGACGCTGGCGACCGCGATCGTCGCGTCGGCGCTGATCTCGCTGACGCTGACGGCGATGATGTGCGCGCACATCCTGAAGCACGTGCGTCCGGGGGACGAGGGGCGGATCGCGCGCGCGTCTGAGCGGGCGTTCACGTGGATGGTCGGCGTCTACGATCGCGGGCTCCGCTGGGTGCTGGACCATCAGCGGCTGACGATCGGCGCCACGATCGCGACGGTGGTTCTGACGTTCGCGCTGGCGGTCGCGATCCCGAAGGGCCTCTTCCCGCAGCAGGACACCGGGATGCTGCTGGGGATCACCGAGGCGCCGCCCGACGTCTCGTTCCGGGCGATGACGGAGCGCCAGCGCGCCGTCGCCGAGGTCGTGCGCACGGATCCGGACGTCGCCACCGTGTCGTCGTTCATCGGCGCCGACGGAACCAACCCGACGCTGTCGAACGGGCGGCTGGCCATCACCCTGAAACCCCGCGACAAGCGTGCGGCCGACGCGCAAACGATCATGAATCGCCTGAACGCGCGCCTGCGCGAGGTCGGCGGCATCACCGTCTACCTGCAGGCGGTCCAGGACCTGCAGATAGAGAGCCGCGTCAGCCGCACGCAGTACCAGTACACGATCGAGGACGCCGACCCAGCCGAGCTGGCGGTGTGGGCGCCGCGCGTCCTCGATCGGCTGCGCCAGCTTCGCGAGCTGGCGGACGTCGCGAGCGATCAGCAGATCGGCGCGCGCCAGCTGACGCTCGTCGTGGATCGCGACAGCGCGGCGCGCCTGGGGATCACCGCGGCGGCGGTCGACGACACGCTGTACGACGCCTTCGGCCAGCGTCAGGTGACGACCATCTTCACGCAGCTGAACCTGTACCGGGTCATCCTGGAGGTCGACCCGCGCTTCCAGCAGAACCCGGACGCGCTCGATCAGATCTACCTGCGCGGCGCAGCCGGCCAATCGGTGCCGCTGTCGGCGTTCGTGCACTACGATCGCACCGAGACCGCGGTGTCGATCGCACACGCCGGTCAGTTCCCGGCGGCAACGCTGTCGTTCAACCTGGCGCCGGGCGCCGCGCTGGGCGACGCCGTCCGCGCGGTTCGTGACGCGGTCGCGGGCCTGGACGCGCCGCCCGGCCTGCGGGGCGAGTTCCAGGGTGCGGCGGCGGCGTTCGGCGAATCGCTGTCGACCGAGCCGTTCCTGATCCTGGCGGCGATCGTCACCGTCTACATCGTGCTGGGCGTGCTCTACGAGAGCTATATCCACCCGGTGACGATCCTGTCGACGCTGCCGTCGGCGGGCGTGGGCGCGTTCCTGGCCCTGTTCGTCTGCCGCTCCGAATTCTCGGTCATCGCGCTGATCGGCATCGTGCTGCTGATCGGCATCGTGAAGAAGAACGCGATCATGATGATCGACTTCGCCCTCGACGCCGTGCGCAACGGCGGCATGGCGCCGCGCGACGCGATCCGGCAAGCGTGTCTGTTGCGTTTCCGCCCCATCATGA